>JAFQMU010000217.1 GCA_017421085.1 Desulfovibrionaceae bacterium
ATTGGCTGGGCCGGTTTCGTCGCCGAACCCAAATCGTCAGCCGGTCAATTGATATGATCAATAAAACACTTGGTCTTTTTCAGCGCTTCAGAGTTAATGGTTCTATTGATGAACTTCTATCATTGATAAGGTGAAAGTCTCGAGCTAAGGCATTGTTTGACATCAGTTTATATTCGTCTTAAAAACAGCAAATGAGGGGTTGCCTGAGGCGTTAAGGCGGATGGTCTGCATTCTGGATGAACGGAAAGACTCTTGAGGAAAAACAGCGGGCGGATGAGGCCCTGAAACTGCTGGGGCTTACTGACAGCCGGGAACGGGGCAAGCGTCTGATTATGGCCGGTCAGGTTCTGGCCCGTTTTCCCAACGCAAAGGGGGAGGAGCTGGTCGGCAAGCCGGGGCAGGTTCTGCCCGGAGGGACGACCCTTTTTCTCAAGGAGCCTGAACGCTTTGTCAGCCGGGGCGCCTACAAACTGCTCACAGCCATTGAAGCCTTTCAGCTTGATGTGAGCGGTAAGGTGTGCCTTGATGCCGGGGCTTCTACAGGAGGTTTTACCGACTGCCTGCTGCAGCACGGGGCGGCCCGGGTTTATGCGGTTGATGTGGGAACCGGGCAGCTTGATATTCGCCTGCGGCAGGATGAGCGGGTTGTGAGTATGGAAAACACCAACCTGCGCCATGCCGGAAAAGATTTGCTGCCGGAGCCGGTAGATGTGCTGGTGGCCGATGTATCTTTTATTTCACTCACCCTGATTTTGCCGCCCTGCATGAATTTTTTGCGCCGCGGCGGTCTGGCGGTCTGCCTGGTCAAGCCTCAGTTTGAACTGGAGCCCAGAGAAGTAAAGGGCGGGGTGGTGCGCTCGGAGGCTTTGCAGCGAAAGGCTGTGGATAAGATAACCGCTTTTTGCACTGAAACTCTGGGGCTCAGGCATATAGGGACTGTTCCCGCCAAAATAAAGGGCCCCAAGGGAAATCAGGAGTATCTGGCTGCCTTTGTTCTTCCCTGAGTTCTTTATGTTCGGGCGGCAGAGAATTTTAGATTCGGTCGGGGCGGAGCGAGGGCAGAGAGGCCCACGTTGGGCATGGGATAAATTTTGGGCGTGGCCCGCAGCAAGGCGCATCAGGGAAATCGGCTTTGATACGGCGCATTGTTCAAGCCGCGCTGCCCTCAATCTGCGGCGGGGACGCGGTCTCGCCCCGGTTTAAGACGCGGGTGCCCGCCTTCGCGGTCACCGGACAAATCAACTTTCAAAGTTGATTCGAGCAATGGATTAATTATAGAAGTGAGGTTAATTATGAGTTCGCACAAACCGCCTTTTAAAGGGCTGCTTCTGGATGTGTACGGAGTGTTGGAATATAAGGGCGAGCCCTGCCCGGGCGCGCTGGAGTTCATTGCCGAGCTGAACAAGCGCGGCATCCCTTACCGTCTGCTCACCAATTCCACCTTGCAAAGCCGTAAAAGTATGGCTGAAAAGTTGCAGAATTACGGATTTGAAGTGAGCCCCGATAAGGTGGTGACCGCTTCTTCCGCTTCCGCCGGGTATCTGCGTTTGCAAAATGCCAGAAGCATCAGAATTATTATCGACGGCAAAGGCACCGATGAGTTCGCCGGGCTGCCCATTGATGAAGACAACCCGGAATGGCTGGTGCTGGGCGATGCCCGCGACGGCTTCAATTTCAGAAATATCAATATCATGTACCGGCAGCTGCTGGCAGGCTCCAAGTTGCTGGTGATGATTCCCAACATTACTTCCAAGGAAAAAGACGGCCCGGAAATCACTGTGGGCGGTTACGGCAAGATGCTTGAACTCGCCATCGGCAAGCCGGCGGTGTGGATTGGAAAACCCAGCCCCACCATGTTTGACGTGGCCATGAGTGAAATGGGCCTTTCAAAGGAAGAAGTGCTGATGGTGGGCGACAACGTGCATATCGATGTTGACGGCGCTAAAAATGCCGGCGTTGCCTCCGGCCTGATGCTCACCGGTGAGTTTCAGGATAAACGCCCCGGCCCGGATGACAACCCGGACTATGTGTTTGAAAATATTCTCGAAATTCTTAAGCTGTTTTAAACAGCAGGGGCGGGGGAGCCGGGGGCCGGCTTCCCCGCTGCTTGTGACAGATTGGGGCGACCGGATGCATACGCCTGTTCTGTCAGGAAGGTATATCGTATTTTATCGGACTGCCTTCAAATGCGCTCTGTCAGGCTGAGATAAAATTGTTGAATTGTGCGAAA
>JAFQMU010000027.1 GCA_017421085.1 Desulfovibrionaceae bacterium
CATTCTGGTGGGGCAGGGCATGGGGGCCAAAGACCTGGAGGCGGTAAAGCAGGCTGTGCTCAGCGGGCTGCACATCGTAACTGTATATATGGTACTGATTGGTATATTATTTGTGTTTTTGCCTCAGATGTTCACCCACTTTTTCGGAGGGGCCGACCTCACCGATGACATTCGCCATACCGCCGATATTCTGCTGCGCTTTGTGGCCCTCTATTGTCTGTTTGACTGCTTCTGTCTGATTTATTTCGGAGCGCTCAAGGGAGCCGGCGATACGGTTTTCATCATGGTTCTGATGACGGCCGGCTGCGTGGCTCTGGCGGCCGGTTCAATCGCTGCGCTGATTTACACTGGAAGCCTTTACGGGGTCTGGGCAGTGTTTACCGCGTACATTGGTCTGATGGGCCTGGGGGGGTATCTGCGCTTCAAAAGCGGCAGGTGGCAGAACCATGAGCTGGTCGGTCACCACGACAATGTGTACAGTGAGGAAGAAAACCAGGGCAGCTGACGTTTTTCCGACTGCCTGCGCTTAAAGCCGGGCGGAGTGTTCGCTGACTGGGCAGATGAAGACAATGTATAATCTGACTATTCCTAACCGGGGGCCGGACTGGCGCAAGGCGCTGTTTCTGGCCATGCTGGCTTATCTTCTGGCTTTTGCCCTGAGAGCCGTTGAAATTCCCCATTGGGACAACCCGGACTATCGTCTGGATGGTGAATATCTGCTTGGCACCCATGATGCCTATTACTGGATGGCCGGGGCTGAGGGGTTCGGGAGGGCCGCCGATCATCCTTTTGCCGAATTCATTGCCTTGCTGGCCGGGCTGACCGGCGGCACCCCGGCTAATGTGGGATTCTGGCTGCCCCTGTTCATGGCTCCTCTGGTAGCTTCGGTCGTCTGCGTCTGGGCCATGGTTTTCGGGGCGCGCAGCTCCGGAGCGCTTGCCGGGGCGCTGGCCTGCCTGGCGCCGGGTTTTCTGGGGCGGACTCTGCTGGGATATTGCGACACCGACCTGGTTACTCTGCTCTTTGCCCTGCTCATGGGGCTGGCACCTGCCCTGTGGTTTGCTCCGGTATTGAACAGCCCGTTGCGCGTGGCAGGCGCTTTGTCTGGTTTTAAATCATGTGAACCCGTCGGGACGCCGGAGTGCGGCGACAGGCTGCTGAGCCGCTTCTGGCTCGCAGCGCTTCTGCTTTCCGGACTGTTCGGGCATTGGGCCAAAGACTGGCACTCCCTGTTCGCCTATCTTCCCGCAGGGTATACGCTGCTTATTCCCTTTTTAATCGCCCTGTTCGGAATTAAGGAATACCGGCCACTGCTGTGGCGGGGAGCGGCCGTCTATGCTCTGCCGCTGACAGGAGGAGCAGCGGGTGCAGCCATTGCCCTTCTCGCCGTCTGCTGTCTTTTGCGTAATGGGAATCAGCAGGCAGGTTCAGTTGAAAGCCCAGGCAATTCTGAGCGACATGTTGCAATTCCGGGAATTTCTCTTTTTTCCCGTCTGGGTTTGAGCGGAGATAAGACCTGTTTTTCCAAGATTTGCGACAAAGGCTGTGAGCTGCTCTGGAAGAGGCGGGGCGCTCTTTTGCTCTGGGGGCTTGTCTTTCTGTTTGCCTTTGACCCAGGCGTGGCGGAGGCCCTGCTTGCCAGCGTGGGCAGTTATGTGAAAAGCAGCGGAGATATCGCCCGGGCAGCCAATGCCACTGAGGCTCTGGTTTATCCCGGAGTGGCCCAGAGCATTATTGAGGTGCAGGATCTCAAACTGGATGATTTGCTGTTTTATTTTCACCCCTGGCCGTTTATAGCCGTGGCGGGGATGTTTGGTTTTGTTATTCTGCTGCTCATTTCCCCAGCGGCGGCTTTTCATTTGCCGCTCATCGCCCTGTCGCTGCTGAGCATTAAACTGGGAGGCAGAATGGTCATGTTCGGGGTGGCGAGCGTTGCCCTGGGCATGACAGTTCCCGTCTATCTGCTGGCAGAGGGGCTGCTGCGCAGAATTCGTTCCGCCGGGCTGCTTCAGGCGCTGCCTCTGCCCGACCTGCTGTTGCTGGCGCTGCTCATTCCATACGCAGGACTTGTGCCCCGACTGTCTCACGGGCCGATTATGCACGTTGAATATGCCGAAGCGCTCAAGGCTTTGCGCGAAACAACCCCGCCGGATGCCGTTATCTGGACCTGGTGGGACTGGGGCTATGCC
>JAFQMU010000218.1 GCA_017421085.1 Desulfovibrionaceae bacterium
ATGGCCATGTTGGCAATGCTCATGCGCGCTTCCACCGACAGGTTTTCCACCACCGGGCCGTGGAACTCCAGGGCCTTGTACAAAGCGCCGTCTACCCCGATTCTGCCAATGAGCAGGAGAACGAGGTCTTTGCCTGTTACCCAGCGGGGCAGCCTGCCGTTAAAGGTGACCTTGATGCTGGGCGGTACCCTGAGCCAGGTTTCGCCAAGGGCCATTGCCCCGGCAATGTCGGTTGAGCCGAGCCCGGTGGCAAAGGCGCCCAGACCGCCGTAGGTGCAGGTGTGCGAGTCGGCCCCGACCACCAGATCGCCTGGACCGACCAGGCCGAGTTCGGGGAGCAGGGCGTGCTCCACCCCGCAGTCGCCGCCTTCATAGTAGTGAGTGATTGCAAATTTGCGGGCAAATTCGCGGGTAAACTTCACCTGCATGGCTGAGGCTATGTCTTTCTGCGGGGTGAAGTGATCCATAACCAGGGCAATTTTATCTTGGTCAAACACCCGCGCAGCTCCCATCTCGAGCAGGCTGCTGATGGCCATGGGTGCTGTAACATCGTTGGCAAGCACCAGGCTTACCTTGCAGTTGACGATTTGCCCGGCTTCTCTGATTTCTTCGCGGGTATGACCTTGCAGAATTTTCTGGGCCAGGGTCATTTTCATGTGCTTGTCCTCTTAATTCAGGCGGAGGCCTGGAAAGTTTTTTCCATCTCCTGGGTTTATCCGGGGCGGGGCGCAGGCAGCCGCCCGTATCTGTCGTCTTCCGGCTTGCTTTGCTTCTGCCGGAAATGGGTTAAACTTCGTTTTTCATTTCCAGCCGGTTCAAAGCATTGATATAGGCTTTGGCGCTGGCTACCAGAATGTCCGGGTCGGAGCCGCGGCCCACGGCGGTGCATTTATTGTATTCCAGACGCACGGTCACCTCGCCCTGGGCATCGGTGCCCCGGGTGATGGCGTTTACGGCGTAGCGGTGCAGTCTGGGGCTTGCCCCGATAATACTGTTGATGGTATTGAACACTGCATCCACCGGCCCCGCCCCGAAAGAGGCGAAGCGCCGGCTTTCGCCGCGCACCTGCATGACCACGGCGGCGGTGGGGGGCACCCCGGCGGTGGCGCAGTTTACGCTCATGTCTTCCAGTTTGTACTGGTCGGGCAGCCGGTAAACCTCTTCCAGCACCAGGGCCTCCACATCTTCATCGTAAATTTTTTCCTTGCGGTCAGCCAGTTTTTTCAGGGCGTCCACAACAATAACCAACTGTTCTTCATCGAGATTGTAGCCCAGTTCTTCCAGTTTTGATTTTACCGCAGCCCGTCCGGAATGTTTGCCCAGCACCAGGTCGGTTTTGGTGCGACCGATAGATTCAGGCGTCATGATTTCATATGTTTCGGGGTTTTTCAGCACGCCGTCCTGATGAATGCCCGACTCATGGGCAAAGGCGTTGGCCCCCACAATGGCCTTGTTGGCGGGGATGGGCTGCCCCACCAGCATGGACAGGGCGCGGCAGGTGTGAAGAATCTGTTCCGTGTGGATGCTGGTTTCAAGCCCGTAGTAGTCTTTGCGTACCTTCAGGGCCATGACTACCTCTTCCAGGGCGGCGTTGCCTGCCCGTTCGCCCAGCCCGGAAACCGTGACCTCCGCCTGACGGGCTCCCGCCCTGAGCGCAGCCAGGGTGTTTGCCACGGCCAGCCCCAAATCGTTGTGGCAGTGCACGCTGAATACAGCTTTATCGCTGTCGGGCACGTTTTCAAGCACATATCTGATGCGGGCGGCAAACTCCTCGGGCTGGGCGTAGCCCACAGTATCGGGAATATTGATGGTGGTCGCCCCGGCCCTGATGGCTGCGTCCACCGCCTGCACCAGAAAGTCGAGCTCGGTGCGCGAGGCGTCTTCAGCCGAAAACTCCACATTTGAGGTGAAGCGGGCGGCAAAACCGACTCCCTGTTTAATCATTTCCAGCACCTCTTCAGGGCTTTTGCGCAGCTTATATTCCATATGAATGGGAGAGGTCGCCAGAAAACAGTGGATGCGGGGGAAGGCCGCCTTGTTCAAAGCCTCCCAGGCGCATTCTATGTCGCTGCGTCGACAGCGGCAGAGGCCTGCCACCTCGCAGTTGCGAATCTGGGAGGCGATGGCCTGCACAGCCTCAAAGTCGCCGCCGGAAGATGCAGGGAAGCCCGCTTCAATTACATTAACTCCGAGATTTTCCAATTGCCCGGCCAGGTGGGTTTTTTCCTGCAGGTTCATGGTTGCGCCGGGGGCCTGTTCGCCATCGCGCAGGGAGGTGTCGAAAATAATTACTTGGTCAGCCATGTCAGTTATCCTCAAATTTGAAATTGGGTTGCATTTACAGCCTGGAAACAAAATCGGGCGCCGCCGGCGCCCGATTGAAATTCCAGAATGTTTATGAAGAAACCTCACACGGACGCCGGCTGTCTAAGCTGACCAAAAAGGAAAAGAACAAGAGCCAGAGCCAGAGAAAGGGCACGCAAAAAGAACCCGGTGTGCAGGTTTGAATGGGAGAAGTTATTTGCGTGTTCGGCAGTCATTATCTGGTTCCTCAAAATTTATTGCCCTGCATAATCCCTTCTCAGAAAACTGTCAAGAGAAAATTTTACGCCGGGAAACCCCTTACTGACAAATCAAAAAAAGGTTTACCTCTGAAGGATAACAAGGTATAATTTTTAATAATTTTTTGTATTCGGCGGAATACAGCCTGTAACGCTTGATGATTATGGTCTGGTCCAGGCTGGCTTGCATCTGATTAATTCAACTTTACAGCTGACACAAAGTCCGAATTTGCGTAAACCCTTTAGACCACAGCGAGAAACCAGATGCCCCCCCGTTTTCACAGCCGACCTTCTATGGTTGCCCCCATCATTGTTTCTGTGCTTGGCGTTGCCTACTGCCTGTTTGTATATCTGGGCATTGGGGAGTCCGTCTGCGTGACGGCCGGCTGCTCTCTTTACAAGTCGTTCGGCATTTATGGAATTTCTCTGTGGATATTCGGCATTGTGGCCTTTGTGCTGCTCACCCTGCTCATGGCGGCGGGGGCCTATTCGCTTTCGCGCCTGTTTGCGGGTATTTGCCTGGCGGGCGACTGCGCTTTGCTGCTTCTGATGGCTGCCACCTCGCCCTGTCTGTCCTGCCTGGGAGTGGCGGTTTTATTCGCCGTGGTCTATCTGATGCTGCGTCTGGCCGATACCAACGAGCAGAGGGGAAATTCTTCCCTGATTTTTGTCTGGAGCCTGCTTTTTGTTTCCAATCTTGTGCTTTCCGTGCGGGAATTGCTGCCGCCTGAGCCGGTCTGTGGCAGCAGGCAGGCGCCGGTGCATATCTATTTTTCCCCCAGTTGCGAAAATTGTCTGGATGCTATGGAACAGTTTCAGTTTGGGGAAGGTCAGGTCGCTTATTTTGCCATTTCCCGCAATGATGACGATCTGCGGATGCTGATTGCCTTGAACGAACGGCTCGCCCAGGGAGAAAAAATGCCTGCTGCCCTGAAGGCGGTGAAGGCATCCTCCAGTCTGCCGGAATATTCTCTGAGCAGGGACAACCTGCTTCTGCAATGGCGGCTTTTGCGCAACAAGGCGGTTGTAATTGAACGTTCCGGCGGCACTGTTCCCTACATTACCATCAACGGCGTTCCCGGCGGCGGGGTGCAGCCGGAAGCGCTGAGGGGAGAAAGACTTGACGCAGAGCCGGGAAGTTCGGCGGCATACTATGAAAACCGGACAGACGGCATTCGGAATGACGCCGCTGAGGCAGCTGTTTCCAGCCTGCCTGATTCGGGCGCTGCCGGTTCTGCGGGAGATACGGGAGAAACTGACGGCGGCAGTGATTTTATTTTCGGCAATGCCACCAGTTTCGAAACCTGCACGGATGAAATCGGTGAGAACTGCGATTAATTGAAGATTCTAGATGAAACAGCCTTAATTAACAGAAAGGCGCCTTGTATGGATAATGCCCATGTGCAGAAGGGGTGCCCGAGCTGCTCAGACTAAAAGAATTTTTATTTTTATCAACTTCTGCTTTCCGGGTTGATTAATCAAACCGCTGCGGTATGGAAACCGCAGCGTTTTTTGTTTGAAAAGAAAACCGCCCCTGAGAGGGGCGGTTGATTGTGATTTGTCACTTAAGCTGGGTGATATTATGTTCAGCTGTCGGTTACCAGCAGCACCTGCTGAATGAGCTGTTCCATCTGCTGCTCTTGATCCAGACTGGTGTCGGCAAAGTTCACAGTAATGATTTGTTCTGCCGCAGTGTCGACCTGACCGCTGGCGCTGATTTTGATATCCAGGGCGGCTGCATCGCTGCTGTTTTCCTCAATGGACAGATAGCCGTTGTCCAGCAGGGCCTGCACGCTCAGGCCGCCTTCCTCCATCTCGACGTCTGAGAACAGGTCGCGCAGGTCGATGTTGTCGACTTCCTTGAGGTCGAGAATATTATCAACCCCGCCCAGGTCTCCCTTGTTCCAGAGGAAGGTGTTTTCGCCGGCTCCGCCGCTCATGATATCGTTGCCTCTGCCGCCTTGCAGAATGTCGTCGCCGCTCGCTCCAATCAGGATGTCATCGCCGTCTTCACCCAGCAGGAGGCTGCTGATGCCGTCGGCGGCAATGAGAATATCATCGCCGCTGCCGCCGTTCACGGTTTCCATGAGCCGGGGATCATCTTCTGAACCCAGATTCTGCACTGCGCCTTCACCTTGGGCCCGGCTGAAGACCTCGCCGTTGGCGGCCGCATCGATTTTCGGGGCGGCCAGCAGGCCGCTGCCTTCCACGCCCTCAATGCGCACATTGTATTCGCCGGTCTGGGAGACCGGGATTTCAAACTCCAGCGCGCTGTCGGCGTAACCCTGCTCCAGAGTGATTTCAAATCTGTCGTCCTCTTCGGCGTAAACTGCTGCTACTCCGGGGCGTGCGGAGAGTTCCGCTGCCAGGGCTTCTTTTTCCGTTTCAGTCATTTCGCCCAGATTCAGAGTGAGCTTCACATCTTCCGGCAGGCCGCCGTTGCTCAGGTCGAAGCCCGCCGCGGCCAGGGCGATGGTAAACATCATGCTCTGGCTTGTCTGATTGAACGCGCCTCTGGCAAGGCTCAGCTCCACATGGTTGCTTGTGTTCACGGCTACGCCTGCGCTGCCGCTGGAGAAGCCTTCAAAGGTATCAACCCCGCTTACTCTGGCGTTGATTTTCCGGTCAGGGTTCAGCGTTTCCAAATCGGCAGCCCTGACATTCAGGGTGATTTCCGGCATATCGCCTGCCGGACTGGGGGTAACCGGCCAGCTAAGCGTATAGGCGCCTGAGTCGTCCGCCTGCACGGTATACCAGCTGCCGTTGCTCAGCTGAACCTGATCGCCTGCACTCAGGCCATCAAGGGTAATTTCCAGGTTTACCGGGCGTCCTGCCGCCTGCTGCCAGATTTGCGGGTCGGCATCGGAGCTGATGCTGAAGCTGAATGCGCTGCCTTCCACAATCTGGGTGGCGCTCGCTTCTACGCTGAATGCAGGCCCGTCAGCCGCGCCCGCTTCGTCAACCAGCTTCCAGGCGGTTGCGTCTGCACCTGAGCCTGCTGCAATCTTAATGCCTTCATAGGCCGGGGCGGAAGGATTGCCGATGCCCAGGCGGAATTCCGGGTTGGCAAGCAGCGCATTATCACCCGCTTCAATGGCAAATCCAATCTGGAAATTGCCGTCGGCAGGAATGGGCGAGCCCGCCTCAATCTCAATCTGGTAGAAGCCGGGTCTGTCGATGATGGGGTTCACGTTTACGCCATTGGGCAGACTGTCCGCCCAGTTAATATTATAGCTCTGCCCTGCGGCTTCGGAAGGCATCTGGAAGCTGAAGCTCACGTCACCGGCCACAACGCCGTGATCGCCGGTCAGGTTGGGCATTTGCACGTTTACCACCCCGGCAACCTCGCTGCCCTCGACAATATTGCCTGAGGCGTCAAGGCTGGCCGGATCAAGGGCGTAGGAGAGGGAAATCACGTCCTGTTCGGCGCTTGGTTCGTCAACAACATTTACGCTTACGGCCTTGCCGCTGCTGATAACGCTGGCGGATACGCCCACATTTTCCTTGGCCGCTGCAATCAGGGCGGCCTCGGCGTCATCGGCGGGCTGCCTGTAGGTAATTTCCACAGAGTAGTCGCTTTCAATGGGCAGGCCGGTCAGTTCAAGGCCGCTGCCTATGACGTTCCAGTCGCCTTCTGAGAAGGTGCGGCTGCCGCCGGGCCAGCTTACGTAAACATCGCTCACAACGCCGGGGTCAATTTCGCTCAGACTGAGCTGAGTTGTTCCCACTACTGAGCTGAGGCTGCCGGAGCCGCTTTCGTGGTTGATTTCAAAGGCGGTTTTGCCTCCATCGTTCCTGCCGGCAGCGGTTTCGCTGGCAAATTCCGAGCCGAAGGTGGGCAGGGCGCCGAAATTGATTTCACCGCCGCTGATGCTTACACCGATTTCAAAGTCGGCGCTGCTGCCTTTGACGGAGTTGTCGTTAATCGGGAATTTCACCTTCAGTCCGGTTGTCACCGGTGCGAGGTGTTCAGCAGGCACTTCCAGACTGAGGCGGCCTTCAGCTTCATTCCAGCTTATCCAGGCCGGGTTGGCGGCCGGAGTGCTCAGGTCAAACTGAA
>JAFQMU010000219.1 GCA_017421085.1 Desulfovibrionaceae bacterium
CAGCGCAGTAATAATGCCGTCACTCAAGAACGTAGTAAAACAGCCGCCTTAAGGCGGCTGTTTTACTACGTTCTTGAGTGACGGCATTATTACTGCGCTGGGCTTCAGACAAATATATGTCCTTTCAGCGTCATGTTTACCGGGGTGTTTCTATCCTGCTGCTTTAGCAAGTTGTTTCAGGAAATCCCCAGCGCTTTTGCCCCGTTGCTCAGAATTTCATCGATTTCAGCTTCGCTCAGTCCTGCTTTATGTTCCAGCAGCCATATTTCCTGGCTGGCGTCAAACAGAGGATAGTCGCTTCCGAAAAGTACAAACTCCCGCGGGTGACGGCGCAGAATTTCCCTGATTACTGCTTCGTCCAGAAAAGACAGAGAACTTGAGGTGTCAATATATATTGGTTCACCGATATATGTTCTCAGGGCGTGTTCCCAGTGCTGATAGCCACCCAGATGAGCGGCGATAAAGCGGCATCTGGGAAACTTCCTGCGCAGGGCGTTGAGTTTATAGGGGCAGGTAGGATTTTTTTCCGGCGGAGGAATATCGCCCACATGCCACATAATCATCAGTTCATCCCCGACTTCTTCCAGAATGGGCTCAAGGGCCGGATCTTCCATGGTAAATCCCTGAAAGTCCGGGTGAAACTTGATTCCTTTAAATCCTGCCTTTCTGATGGTTTCAAGATGAGATTCCCAGTCTTTGCAGTGAGGATGCATAGCCCCAAACGGAATAATCCGGTCGGGATACTTCCGGCCCAGTTCCATGGAAAAGGCATTTGCCGGTCCCACCTGCTCCACATGGGTGGCGGCGCACAGAGCTACAGCCATATCTATGCCAGCCCGGTTCAGCCTATCAACCAGGTCTTCCGCCAGGCCGTTGCCCACCGGCGGTATTTTATAATGGTTATGCAGCTGTTCACATACTTTGGCTGCAATTTTGGGATGGAACGGATGCGTATGGAAGTCGATGAACATTTTACACCTTAATTCAGGATAGGTTGGGCCCTTGCCGGGGCGCCGGCGCTGCAACTTTCGGAGATGGGCCTGCGCTGCCAGTAAGGAATTTTAAACCGGACTTTGCCTGTTTAAAATGACGGCCAGACTGGAACAAGCCGGTCTGGCCGCTATCCGTTATTGAAACTTAGTCAGGCGGGCCAGAGTCTGCTCTTTGCCCAGCAGCGACATAACCTGACAGAGATCGGGCCCGGCGAGCGCCCCCACCAGGGCAACCCGCAAAGGGGGGCCAACCTGTTTGAATTTGAGGCCGTTTCCTTCAACGTAGCCATGCAGGGCGTCATGCAGACCGGACGCGTCAAATTCAGGCAGCCCGTCAAACAAAGAGCGCAAGGCAGCGAGATGCGCCCGGCTTTCAGGGGTAATCGTTTTTTCCAATGCCTTTTGGTCATATTCCATCTGCGCCGCGTCTATCAGCATGAATTTCATGGCGGCGGCCAGATCTTTCAGCGTTTGAGCGCGCTCGCGCAGCATTTCCACAAGCGGCAGCAGTTTTTCCGGAGCAGGGAGCGGCAGCTCAAGGGCCTTGATAAAGGGAGCCACGAGTTCGGCGAGCTCCTGAGAGCTGCGGGTTTTCATGTGTTCGTGGTTCAGCCAGGCCAGTTTTTCGGGGTCAAAGGCCGAGGGCGACGGGTTGAGCCGCCCGTTGGCAAATTCTCTGACCAGATCTTCCAGGCCGAAGAATTCATCATTGCCGTGCGACCAGCCCAGAAGGGTAAGGTAGTTGACCAGCGCTTCCGGCAGAAGCCCTTCTTTTTCATAGTCGATTACGGCTGTGGCGCCATGCCGTTTTGAAAGTTTTTGCTTGTCCGGCCCGAGAATCATCGGCACATGCCCGAAAATGGGAAGTTCCGCTCCCAGGGCCTGGTAAATCAGAATCTGTTTAGGCGTATTGGGAACGTGGTCATCGCCGCGGATTACATGGGTCATACCCATTTCGATGTCGTCAACCACCACAGCCATATTATAGGTGGGGGCCCCGTCGGGGCGGCGCAGCACCATATCATCGAGTTCGGCGTTGTTGAACACTATTTCGCCCTTGACCATGTCGTTCAGCACAGTAATCCCGGTCTGGGGGGCGCGCAGACGAACCACCATTTTTTCAGGGTTTCCGGGGGAGGGGCGGAGCCCGCGGTCACGACAGCAGCCGTTGTATTTGGGGTTTTCTCCCCTGGCTCTTGCCTCTTCGCGCATTTTTTCCACATCTTCCGGCGAGCAGGAACACCAGTAGGCATGGCCGCTTTCCAGCAGGCGGTCAACATATTGATTATACAGGTCAAAACGCTCGCTCTGATAAACCGGTTCGCCGTCCCAGTCGAGGCCGAGCCAGTTCATGGAGGCCAGAATAGAGTCGGTGTATTCCTGTTTTGAACGCAGGGTGTCGGTATCTTCAATGCGAAGATAAAATTTACCCTGGTGATGGCGGGTAAACAGCCAGTTGAATATGGCGGTGCGTGCCCCCCCAAGATGAAGGTGCCCGGTGGGGCTCGGGGCGAAACGGGTGACTACTTTCATAATAAACTCCACAAAAAGTTGATTGAGAATATTTAACAGACTGTTTGGAGCGGGGCAAGTGAGCATTCTTTCCCCCGGGGAATAAATTCAGTGGGCATTCACCCGGAACAAAGCCCAGAAAAGCGGAATTTTATTGAATTTCCCTCTAGACGATTTCAGAAACGGGATTATTTATGTTGTACTGTTCACCAGCGAACAAAGAAATTTTATTCCCCATTCCATGTGCATTAGAGGAGGAATCTGAACAATGGGAAAGATTATAGGAATTGACCTCGGGACAACCAACTCCTGCGTGTATGTTATGGAGGGCAAAGACCCGAAATTGATTACAAACCCCGAAGGCGGCAGAACCACTCCGTCCATCGTGGCTTTTACCGATAAAGAACGTCTGGTCGGCGATATCGCCAAGCGTCAGGCGGTCACCAACCCTGAGCGCACAGTGTTTGCCATCAAGCGTCTTATGGGGCGCCCCATCGACAGCCCTGAAGTCAAAAAGTGGGCTGAACACAGCCCCTACCGAGTTGTTCCCGGCAATCACGGCGAAGCCTGTGTGGAAATTCAGGGCCGCGCTTATACTCCGGCTGAAATTTCTGCCATGATTCTCGGCAAGCTCAAGGCTGATGCCGAAGCCTACCTCGGCGAGCCGGTTACCGAA
>JAFQMU010000220.1 GCA_017421085.1 Desulfovibrionaceae bacterium
CCGAGAGGGGAAGGGGGGAGAATCATTTCCCCGCCTTCCCTTCCCGAATTTCTTATTCCCAATAAAGGAGGGGCGCAGGTGGAAGCTGAAGGCGGCTCCGTTCCCCCTGAATATTCTCCTATCTATATCATCTGCTTCCTCCTGCATATTCCCCCGATTTCTTTCACAGTCGCACAAAATAATTGCAAGGCGGCGAATGAAGTGTTAAAGTCGGTCTGGAACGGGCGTCTGTTGTTTTTCAGGCCTTTGTTCAGTAGAAGCGGGGCAGGGTGCGGGCCCGGCGGTTTTGGCCAGCCTGTACATGATTGCTAACTATCGGCAAGGAGTAAAACAAGTTATGAAAATTTCCAAATTGGTAAAATGGATCGGCGCCTCTGTGCTGGCAACCCTGCTGGTTGTGCCGGTAGCGGCTCCTCAGCTCAGCGCCACTGCGCAGGCAGCGGAATTTATTACCATCGGCACCGGCGGCATTACCGGGGTTTACTATCCGGTGGGCGGGGCCATCAGCCGTCTGGTAAACAAGGGCAGCAAGCAGCACGGCATCCGCGCCACAGTTGAGTCTACCGGCGCCTCCGTGTTCAATGTAAACGCCATTCGCAGCGGCGACCTCTCCATGGGGATTGTGCAGACCGATACTCAGTATTACGCCTACACCGGCACCGGGCCCGAGCAGTTTGTGAAGGCCGGCCCCGACACCAAGATGCGGGCCCTGTTTTCGCTTTATGCCGAGGCTTTCACCGTAATGGCCAGAGATGACGCCGACATCGCCACCTTTAAAGACCTGGCCGGCAAGCGCGTAAACATCGGCGACCCCGGCTCAGGCAACCGCAGCACCATGGAGCTTTTGATGAAGGAATACGGCTGGACTGCCGATACCTTTAAAATCGCCACCGACCTCAAGCCCGCCGAAATGGCCGGCGCCCTCTGCGATGACAAGATTGACGCCTATATTTATGTAGTGGGCCACCCCAACGCCTCTTTTCAGGAAGCCTCCTCCACCTGTGAATCGCACGTAGTGCCGGTGGAAGGCGCCGAAGTGGAAGGCTTTGTGACCAAGTACAACTTCTTCCCTCCGGCCACTGTGCCCGGCGGTCTGTATAAAGGCACTCCCAATGACGTGCCCACTTTCGGACCCAAGGCCAGCCTGCTGACCTCCGCCGACCTGCCCGACGAAATTGCCTACCAGGTGGTGAAGGCCGTGTTTGAAAACCTTGATGAATTCAAGAAACTGCACCCGGTTCTGGAAAACATCACTCCTGAAGAAATGTTGCAGGGCAACACCGCTCCGTTCCATCCCGGAGCTGAGCGCTACTTCAGAGAAGCCGGTCTGATTAAGTAAGTTGTATCAATATTCAGGGCAGGCGCCGCCTTTGCGGCGGCGCCTGTCTGTTTGCATGCCCTGCGTCCGTCTGCTGCGGATTGCGGCATGCTTAAACCATTTATAAGGTAGAGTTCATGCCGCATTCGGGCCATCCCAAGGTCAACGCAGAGCAACTGCTTGAAATTTCCCAAAAAGAAACAGGACGCCGCCGCCCTCGGGGCATTCCCTATTACACCATGCTGGGCGTGGCCCTGGCCTGGGCTTTGTTTCAACTGTGGATTATCTCACCCCTGCCGTTCTCGCTGGGAGTAGGGGTGTTCAACGCCACAGCGGTGCGCTCGCTGCATCTGTCGTTCGCCATTTTTCTTGCCTACATCAGTTTTCCCATGCTCAAGTCAATCCGCATGGATCATATTCCCTGGATTGACTGGGCCCTGGCTTTTATAGCGGCGTTTTGCACCTCTTACCTCTATTTCTTTCAGGATTATCTGATCAGCCGCGCCGGCAGCCCCACCACCCTTGACATTGCGGTGGCCTGCGTAGGCGTGCTGCTGCTGCTTGAAGCCACCCGCCGGGTAATGGGCTTTCCCATGACTGTGGTGGCCAGCGTTTTTCTGCTCTACGTCTTTCTCGGCCCCTACGCCCCCGATCTTATCGCCCACCGCGGCGCCAGCCTCTCGCGCGCGGCCTCGCAAATCTGGCTTACGCAGGAAGGGGTGTTTGGGGTGCCCCTGGGCGTATCGGTCGATTTTGTGTTCATGTATGTGCTGTTTGGGGCCATGCTTGAGCGGGGCGGGGCGGGCAATTACCTCACCACGCTTTCCTTCGCCCTGTTAGGCCATTTCCGGGGCGGCCCGGCCAAGGCGGCAGTGGTGGCCTCGGGCCTGCACGGGCTGATTTCGGGTTCGTCCATCGCCAACGTGCTCACCTGCGGCCCGGTGACCATCATGCTGATGAAAAAAGTGGGCTTTTCCGCTGAAAAGGCCGGGGCGGTGGAAGTGGCCGCCGGCTCCAACGGCCAGATCATGCCCCCGGTTATGGGCGCGGCCGCCTTTCTGATGATTGAATATATCGGCATGCCCTATGAGCAGCTCATTCGCCATGCCTTTCTGCCCGCGGTGCTGGCCTACGCCTCGCTGCTTTACATTGTGCACCTGGAGGCCTGCAAGCTGAACATGCAGAGCGCCCCCCGCCGCACCCCGCTGCACTGGCAGTTTATTGGGCTGATGCTTTCCCTCGCCGGAATAATCATTCTGGCCGGGGTGGCCTATTTCCTCACCTTCTGGATTCCCGACGTGTTCGGGGAGGCCTCCAGCCTGGTGTTCGCCCTGCTGCTGGCATCGCTCTATTTCGGGCTGCTTTACGTTTCCACCCGTTATCCTGAGCTGCCGGAAAAGCCGGAAGTGGATATGGATAATCTGCCTCCGGTCATTCCCACCCTGCTGGCGGGCATTTACTTCATGCTGCCCATCGCCACCCTGGTGTGGTGCCTGATGGTGCTCAAGCTCTCGCCCGGTCTGGCCGCCTTTTACGCCTGCATGCTGATGAGCCTGATTCTGCTCACCCAGAACCCCATTCTCGCCTGGATGCGCAAAAAGCCGCTGGGCCCGGCCCTGCGCAAAGGGGCAAACTCCCTGTTCGACAGCCTGATTGCCGGTTCGCGCAACATGGTGGGCATTGCTCTGGCCACGGCCACCGCCGGGATTATTGTGGGCTCGGTGAGCCTCACCGGCATCGGGCAGGTGCTGGCCGCTGTGGTTGAAACCGTTTCCATGGGCATTTTGCCGCTGGTGCTGGTGTTTACGGCCATTCTCGCCCTGATTCTGGGCATGGGGCTGCCCACCACCGCCAACTATATTATTGTTTCAACCCTGCTTGCGCCCATCATCTATAATCTGGCAGCGGCCAACGGTCTGGCCGTGCCTCTGGTGGGGGTGCACCTGTTCTGCCTCTACTTCGGGGTGATGGCCGACGCCACCCCGCCTGTGGCCCTCGCCGCTTTTGCGGCCTCGGGCATCTCGGGCGGCGACCCGTTTAAAACCGGGGTGCAGGGCTTTTTCTACGAAATGCGCACGGCCATTCTGCCCTTTGTGTTCGTGTATAATCCCGAAATTCTGCTCATTGGCATTCAGTCGGCCTGGCATCTTATCTGGGTGATATTCACCGCCACCCTGGCCTGCCTCTGTTTCGCCTCGGTTACCCAGCGCTTCATGCTCACCCGGACCCGCTGGTGGGAGCTTGCGCTGCTGGTGGCCGCCATGATTGCCCTGTTCAGGCCCACCATTTTGCAGGATTTAATGTATGATCCCTATGAACGCCACTCCGGCGGGCAGGTGCTGGAGCAGGTGGAAAAGCTGGCTCCCGGCG
>JAFQMU010000221.1 GCA_017421085.1 Desulfovibrionaceae bacterium
TGACGCAGGGTATCATTAATAATTCTGAGCATTACAGGATGCAATATGGGATTTTTTTCAAAAATCTGGGGTAAAAATAAAAAAACAGAAAATCAGGAAGCTGCGGAAGAGCAAATGCCCCACAGCGGCATGAGCCAGGATGATGAGCCGGGGGATGCAGCTGAAGCTTCCAGTCCGGATACGGCTTCCGATGCTGAAGATGCGGATACGCTGTTTGCTGAAGAAGAAACGCCTCCAGTTGATGACGCTGAACCTTCCGGCCATGCGGAAGCAGCTGAAACAGGCCTCCCATCCCTTTCGGATACGCCCGAACCGGAGTTGGACAGGCAGGCGGGCGAACAGGCTGAGGCTGTTTCGGGGAGTGAAGGTTCCGCCCCTTCCGGTTCAGATGAGGCAGAAGCGGATTCTGTTGTAACAGCGCCCGATACCCCGGAGCCGGAGAATGAAGTAAAAGGGGCAGAAACAGTCGCCCCCGACCGGGAAAGTTTTATCCTTGCCCTGAGACAGGCTGCACCAACCCCTGGGAACTGGCTCAGGGTGGTGCTTGAGGGTTTGGAAAGCCCGGATGAGGTGTTCTGGCAGCGTCTGGAGCTGCTGTTTGAGGCCTTGGACCGCCCGGAAAAGGGCAGAGAGTTTATCGCCGATTTGCAGCAGTGGCTGGAAGGGATGAAATTCACCAAAATAGATGAATTTTCGTCCGAGCTGCAATATCGTCTGGCGCTGAGCCTCGGCATGGAAAATGATGCTGAAGAGAAAAAACGCTTCTTGGCAAAGTTGTGGAACGGCCTGGCCAGAACCCGCGAGTTGATTTCCGGCAGTCTGCGTTCCCTGTTTTCCGGCAGCGGCGAGCTTGATGCCGCCTTCTGGGAAACTCTTGAAGAGGCGCTGATACTTTCAGACGTGGGCTATGAAACCAGCCTGGATCTGGTGAGCAGGGTAAAGGCTGCGGCCAAAAAAAGCGGGGCCAGGACTCCCGCGCAGGCAAAAGAGCTGCTGCAACGCGAGCTTGAGGATGCGCTCACCTTCCCTCCGGTCGTCCGCACTGCTGATTTGCCTGAAATTGTGCTGATGGTGGGGGTGAACGGTGCCGGGAAAACCACTACCATTGCCAAGCTGGCCTATCGTGAACGCCTGGCCGGTAAAAAAGTGCTTATCGCCGCAGGGGACACCTTCCGGGCAGCCGCGGTGGAGCAGCTTGAGGTGTGGGCCCGGCGGGTCGGCGCTGACTTTTACAGCAAGGCCCCCAGCGGCAGCCAGCCTGCCGACCCGGCCGCCGTGGCTTATGAGGCTGTGGGCAGGGCGCTGAGCGAAAAACATGATATTGTATTCATTGATACTGCCGGACGGCTGCAAACCAAAGCCGGGCTCATGGAAGAGCTGGGAAAAATTGTGCGGGTGCTGGGCAAGCGCCACCCCGGAGCGCCGCACCGCACAATTCTGGTTCTCGATGCCACCACCGGCCAGAATGCTCTCTCACAGGCCAGACTGTTCGCTGAAACCGCACCGGTCAGTGAAATAATTATTTCCAAACTTGACGGCACAGCCAAGGCGGGAGTGGCCGTGGGAGTGGCGGCCCAACAGAAAACTCCCATTACCTTTATCGGGCTTGGCGAAAAAATGGAAGATTTGCGTCCGTTTGACGGTCAGTCTTTCGCCAGGGCCCTGCTTGAGTAAATGGCTACAGGCTGAAATCATCAGATGGGCTTCTAGTTTACTGGCGGCTCACGTCAACTTACAGCCGCCCTCGTTCAAAGTTGTCAAGCCAGGTTACTTGTAAAGACACCGGGTATCTTAATTCTGAACAAGGCAACCTGAATTTTTCTGCCAAGGCACTGCGGTAATATTTCAGGTAGTAATAATTCAATCTGATGAGCGCCTCCTGCCTGACACGCTTATTTATACCGGGCCAGTTCGCGGGCAGTATCGCGTTCCTCGGCGCGTTGTTTCAGGGTTTCCCGTTGGTCCTGCATCTTTTTGCCGCGGGCCAGAGCCAGCTCCACCTTCACTCTGCCCCCCCTGAAGTACATGCGCACCGGCACAATGGTCAGGCCTTTCTGTTCCACCTTCCCGGCCAGATTGGAAATCTCCCAGGCATGCAAAAGCAGTTTGCGTTCGCGTTCCGGCTTGTGCTGGGCATAACCGGCATTTTCATACGGGGCGATGTGCAGGGAAGAAAGCCACGCCTCTCCCCCCTTAAAATAAACATAGGCATCAGCGAAGCTCACCTTTCCGGCCCGCAGGCTTTTAACCTCGGAACCTGTGAGAACTATTCCCGCCTCGATATTTTCAAGAAATTCATAATAATGCCTGGCCTTGCGGTTAACTGCAATGGATAAAATTCCGCCGTTCTTTCTGTTCATATTTTGCCCTTATATAAGATGATGCCGGCCTGCAACACTGGCGGGCGGATGGGACAATTCCTGAAGCTGATTATACCAGAAGAAGCTCGTGGCACAAGCCCGGAACTGCTCGCGGAAAGAAGAATTTCACTGCCCTGCTGTAAGTTTGAGCGCAGCCTCACTCTTATGTGCGACTCTGCAATGAACAACTTGAGGACAGGGGGGAGACATCATGGAACCTTTGGCATTTCTTATGCTTTTGTTTAATACACTAATGCGTAATTAATATTTTATATAGAAATTTATTTTTACTATTGACATAAATTATATATTTATATATATTTCAATCAAGACAAGCGGCAGGAGCAAATATGAATTTATATATAAAAACAACAGTATGTGCATTATTAATTCTTGGCCTTTTCGTTGGACTGCAGTCGGGCTCTGCTCTGGCCGCGGAAGATGAAGCCAGCGTAAATCAAATTCAGCAAACCAAAGCTGATTTAAGTAAGTTGTATGCTCAGTTGCTGACCTTTAAAAACAACGTCATCTTTCATAAAGAAGGTCTGGAAGAAGAAGATCCGGAAAGTTACCAGTGGCTTGCCAATGTAAATGCTCAGGAAGAGATTATTGACGAGCATAATGGATACCCGGAGCCTGTTAAAGAGGCCCCTGAAATGCTGAAGGATCTGGCCGAGCTGTATAAAGAAAACGCCGGAAAGGAAACTGAAGACAGCAGAGAGCTGCGTGCGAGGCTCGATAGCTCTTTGAAATAAATTTACATTCCCATACCCTGGGTTTGTAAAGCCCCCCCCTTCTTGCAAATGGGCTGTTTGCCCAACTCCTCCGCCGAATAACCGGCGAGCTGCCCACAAACTCTTACGTCCGGGTTTGTGGGCAGTCCTAGTTTATATTCGCAGAATTTGTTGCAGCCCGGTTTGCAAGTACCTGACGATTGTTCATGGCGTTTCATCCTGCTGAGATAATCATAAAAACAATTTATACTCCCGCAAAGACTTTTTATTTCACAGGCGGTTGAACTTGAATTAAATTGGCCTTAAAACAACTTATCATCCGTTATAAAATATTAAGGTCATGCAGGTTTAATTATGATAGTTGTTATCTTTTCCGGGCTGGTCAGCATTTATGTGATTATCAGACTGATCTGGCCCATGGGGCGCACCCTCAGGTCAAGACTGGCGGCCTCGTTCGCTCTGTTGCTGGTTTCTCAATATCACTCCATTATCAGGAGTTTTTCCGGAACTTTGGCTTCGCCGGAAGTGCCCGCCCAATTGATTATGTTCTGCGGATGGCTCTATGGAGCGTTTCTTCTGGCGGCTTCCCTGTGTCTGCTTAAAGATGTGGGAATATTCATTTCATTTGTTTTGCGCAAGGCAGGGCTGACTGCCGGCTCTCCCCTGAAAAACAGAGCTGTTCTTTATATAATCGGCCTTGCTTCGCTGTTTTTATCA
>JAFQMU010000222.1 GCA_017421085.1 Desulfovibrionaceae bacterium
GCATTACCGGTCAAAACGTCTGCACCGTTTGCCCTTACGTAAGTAATAAACTCCGTCATCTGGGTATAATAGGTCATGTAACGGCCAAATGATTTTTGAGCGACTCTGTCCACCCACTCGCGTTCATACCCCAGGCGGTTACTGCCATAATAACTTTTCGCATGAAAAAAAAGGAAGGAACACAAGGCAAGATCTTCACAATAACGCCGCACAGCAGAAGCCCGGGCTGGCTCCATGCAGCGCAGCCATAAATCCCTCGTAACAATCTTGCCCCAGACAGTATGCCCATTCAATCTATTTACGACATACTTCTTGAAAATATCCTTTCCAGTCAAATGTTCGCCAATCGGCTGCGTCCAGATAAAAGGGTTTTTACTGATTTTTCCATTCTCGTAATGCAGGGCAGAAAAATGAAGAATTTCCACGCCCAGTTCCTGAGCCATATTGACATGATATTCCAATACTCTGGTTTTATAAAATAAATCATCAGCATCAATGAAGGTTATCAACTCTCCTCTGGATACTTCAATGCCATTGAGCCTGCTGTCTTTGGTGTATTGCCTTGTCTTGTTTTTGCTGAGCACTATCGGCAGGCCTTTATTACGCCATTCATCCACCACAGCATCGGGAGACGTATCAGAACAGTCGTCAACCAGCACAACTTCATAATCAGAAATAGTCTGAGCCATAATATTGGCAAACAACCCTGGCAGTTTATCTGTATAGTTGTAATTAGTGATTATAATTGAAAGAGTTGGCGGCATGTCCTCCTCCTGTCTATTTTTTATTAATTATATATTATATCGCTTATAAACTCCCGCCAGCGGGCGGCGTGACGCTCACGTGAGAAAAGATTATAATATCTTTCCTGCCCGGCCAAGCCCATATTCTCAGCCATAACCCCATCACCAGCAAGCTGCAAGATATGCTCCGCCAATAACTCCGGAGTATCATGCGAAAAGAGCAGGCCGGTTTTGCCGTGTTCCACCATTTCTGGAATGCCGTTGACATCTGAGCCAATTACCGGTCTGCCCAGCAGCATGGCCTCCAGAATGGTCAGAGGAAGAGCCTCTTCTCGGGAGGGAAGAATCAGGCAATCCGCTGCCCTCACATATTCCAGCGGGTTATCTTTTGAGCCGAGAATTTGAACATTTTCAGGCGAAAAGTGTGTCTGTGCATATTCCACAATCTCTCCGCCTCCCCAGTGCCACAGCACAGGCCCGACAAAAAGGAACAGGGCATCGGGAATTTCTTTCAGCGCTGAGTGCAACTGCTCAAGCAGTATGTCCTGCCCCTTTCTGTTCTGAATGCTGGCGAGGCAAAGCCCGATAAATCTGTTTTCCGGGAGCCTGAGCTTCCTGCGAATATCCGCTTTACCGACTTTGAGAAGGGGAGCTGCGTCTTCCTCATCGGGTACGCAGTTAGGAATATATGCCCAGTTTTTTCCTGTGAGAGCGGGTATCTGCCTCCACTCGTCAATTACCTTTTGCGATACGCAGACATTATGACTGTATTTATCCAGCGCATGCATCAGCTCAGGCAGAATAAACTCACCGGTGAATGTTTTCTGGTATTGCTTTGGAGAAGCATGGTGAATGAACACTGTTGGCTTTACATCCCCACACTCCAATTTATTAAAGTAATTATACGCGTCAAGGCGCACCCCTTCGGTGATTACTGCTGCGGGTTTCGCCGGCGCCGTCTTTACAAACTTCTCTCTGTTTCCTGCTGTACTGGTAAAATGCCATTGCGGGAGACGATAACCGCACCCCGCATTGGCCGCGGCCAGTTTAGCGTAAAACAGAGAAACAGCATCTCCTATATTCCCGTGCAGGGGTGTGACGATGCAGACCTCAGGCCCGCTCTCCCCGCGCAAAATAGAGGCAAGGGTCATGCTTCTTGCCTTGTTTACCCCGTGGATATTGCCTCTGACATAGGAGAACTCGTCAGCCACATACCAGATAACCTGAACATTGTCGTTCATGCGTTTTGAAGCCAGGCCCAGCCTTTCTTTCATCTTTGCTGCTTCTTCCGCCGCCTGGCTTCCGCCCTTTGCCAACTGCGCAGCCGCCTCCAGCAAGCCCAGATTGTGCAGACTGTCACCGGAAGGAATAATCGCATAAAGTAAACAGGAAAGGGTATCGGCCATCTCATCATCAGGAAATATGGAGTAATAAAGCTTGCCCGCTTCATAAGCCGCCTGAACCTGTTCTCCAAGAGAAATAATTTTCAAGGCCTTTATCACCCCGTTTTTACACAGGGGATATGCGGCAAGCAACTGCAAAGCCAGCAGACCGGCCTCTTTTGTTTTGCCGCTTGAGATACAGGCATCCATTTTTTTGGATAGCAGGTTAAAGAAAGGAATAAATGAATCCAGCCTGCCCCTCCCCGCATCTTTGCTCATGAACATAAAAGTCTGCTCCGGGAAAAATTCGGCAAGCTGATTGAGAACCATCCGTTCAAACGACTGCATGGAAAGATACTCTCCAACCGAGAAGGGGGCAGGCTGCGGCTTTTCCCCCGGCCGGGGTGGAATCAAGAGCGGGCTGCGCAGAAGGCTGGGGGGAATCCAGTTTTTATTATTGATGTCATCCCCAACCTCAGCCAGTTTGGCCGGGTCATAAATTTCCGGGTGCAGATGCACAATCTGCTTCTTTATATTTATGTCGCGCTTTTTGGCCTTCATTACCACTGAATTGGATTTGCGCCTGTATAGATAAAGCGGCTCCTCAAGCTGCCTGCCCACCCAGCCGGCTTTGGTGCACTGAATCCAGAATTCCCAGTCCATGTAGCCGTAAATCATTTCTTTTTCATAACCGCCCACATCTTTCCACATGCTCTTGCGGTAGAGGGTGGTGTTCCCCTGCTGATTGGTTACCAGCAGGGCGAGCGGAACAAACGGCTCCATAGGCCAGATTTTGTTGGAATCGCCAAAAAACAGGGCCCTTGTACTGACATAGCCCAGGCTCTCATCTGTTTTAAGGACGGCCACAGTTTTTTCCAGAAAAGTTGGAGCAATCAGGTCATCGGCATCAAGCGGAAGAATAAATTCCCCTTTTGCCAGAGTTACGCCCCGGTTGCGGGGCTGCACTATCCCCTGACAGGGCTGACTCAAAAACCGAATTTTATGACTGGGGAAATCTTTCAGGATTTTGGCTCCAACTTCCGGGGTATTATCAGTGCTGCCGTCATCGACAATAATTATTTCCCAGTCGGTCATGGTTTGCATAAGTACGCTTTCAACGCATTCACGCAGATAATGCCCGTAATTATGACAGGGAATGATTACAGAAACGAGCGGCACTGTTGAAGGGCAGGGGGGTTGAATTTGTCCTTGATGCAAATAAACATCCTTTACCCAGTGAGCCAGAATGGGAGAGTCGCCGCAATAGGTCAGAAACTCCAGGACCTCATTAAACAGGGTTTCAGGAATATTTTCCAGTCCATGTGCGGCGGCGGCTGCTTCCAAAGTTTTCTGCTTCCACTCCAGCACTGATTGCTTGCTTGTCTGCATACAGTTTTCCTATAAAAATCAAGTTCCCTCTGAAAGGTCATGCCAGCCTGTCAGCTTTTTTTCCTGAACAAAATCAGGCTGCGCAAAGAATCCGCTACAGGGATGACCTCCTCCCGCTCAAACTTACCGGCAAAGGCGGACTGAAAAACCTCAAGCGTATAGTCGGAGAAGATATCATCGCGGGCGGCCAGCAGGCGCTGCACTTGGCTGTCGTCGCGGGGAACAAACTCAATCAGCAGATATCCCCCGGGCGACACATGCTCAGCAAAAAACTCCGCCATCAGGGGGAAGGGTATGCCTGCGGTAAACCTGAGATGATGAATCAGGGCAAGGGCAGTCACAAAATCCGCCTTGCAGCGGCCTGCAAAAGATGCCCTTTCCCGGCACATCCAGCCCAGCCCCGGCGAGGGATTGGACAAGTCCATAACCAGAGGAAGAATTTTCTTATTACCGTCTTTTTTCAGATAATTATAATGGCTGTTCACCGCCGCCGGGTCAATGTCGGCAGCAATTACATAGTCATAATGTTTTGCGAGCAGAGCGCTGTATTTGCCGGTGTTTGCGCCAAGGTCAGCCGCCATGCCTCCCGCGCAGGCACAGCGGGCTGCGAGCTCATCAACAATCTTTTCCTTGGCAGCTTCGGCAGCTGAAGTATAGTTTGTATCGCTGTAATATTCTCCCCACTCAGTATCGGACTGAGGGAACTTCAGGGCCCTGACCGTGCTTTCCAGCGAATCCACAATATTCAGCAGAGATTTCTTGCTCAGGCGGGTAGCCTCCACTTTATCTCTGGCCTGTCTGCCGTCCGAATGCTTCCGCTCAAGGCGGGCATGGGTATGTATATGCATCTGCAAACCGAGCGAGAATTTTGTTTTCCAGGGCAACAGAGATGAGGCCACGCTCAGGGGAATGCCGTCTATCCAGAGGCGGGAAAGTCCTCCCAGATAAAGGTCATGCCGATACAGGGCGAGAGGGGCAAGAAAGTGCATGCAGAACTGGCGGTATCCCTGCCAGGTGTCACCTTCGCGGTAATGGTCAAATGATAGTAAATCTATAAACAAAGGCTTTGCCCCGCGAAACTGAATATTATAAGCTGAGGCGTCCTTGCTGCTCAGCTCATGCTTCAGGGCCTCTTTCTGCAGTTCAAGGGTAAGCAGGGCTGCATCTTTCAACTGGTCAAACGACCATTCGTAAGGGTAGGAAATAAAGGGCAGGCGGTCCACTTCCAGAAGTTTCCAGAACCCGCCTTCAAAAAGGTCGTTTTCAGCGGCGCCCCCCAAAGCTTCCATTGTCTGCTCGCGCACCGCATCCGGAAACTGATCCAAAGCGAGTTCAGAATATCCACATACCTTTTCGGCCGCAGCAAGAGAGGTCAGAAACCCGCTTTGCGTCATACTCTCCCATTGACTTTGATATACCCTGTTCACGGTGCGGTATATATCCTTTCCATCATCATATACATACCCGGAAGGGTCGCGAAATGATCCGAAAACTCTCTGCATTTATACTCTCCTCAACTCCTGTTTCAGGACGCGGCCTTTGCCGCCCGCTCCCGCGCCAGCAGATGCACCAGCGGGTTATCGCCGCCAAAGGGAATCTTATGTTCATACATATAGCGTCTGGTGGAAAACTCAGGGGAAGGGTCAGCCAGGCAGCGAGTGCCGTAATTAAGATGATGCTGGAGAGGGTCAAGCCCCTGCTGGAATACCTCTCTGACGGTTTCAATATAATGATAGGTATCAAAATATTGATTGGGAAAGGCCCCTTCAAACACCCCCTGGTATTGATAGTGCATAATCGGGTGCATTTTCAGCCCCGGTTTGCCATCCATATATTTTGCTTTATACCAGGCCTCATCAAATATTCCGGCTTTCTTGTATTCCAGAAAACGATCCTGAACAGCGGCCATGGCCAGTTTTTTAAACACATCCAATGCAGGCGCTTTAAGATTGTGACGGACAATCAGCTTCCCGAGATATTCAGCCAATTGAGCCTTATATTTATAACCGGTGTTATCTCCGATTTTCTCCAAAATTGAAGCGACAACCGAATTTATATCTCCCTGCTTTTCCATGCAGTAATATGTGACGAAATCGCCCCAGCCCCCTGCAATCAGGCCTTTCGACTCCTGCACGCGGGTCAGCCTGGGCGCGTCCCAGTCCTGCATGCGCATTTTGAGCAGAGTAAACCCGATATTATAGACGGACAGATGTAAAACTATTCTCAGAGAATCTGGAGGCAGCAAGGTGAAGCAGTGGTTAAGCTTTTCAAGCTCCCCCCTGCGGAACAACATCTTAAAATACAGCAGGGTGGCGGGGCTGTTTTCATTTTTCTCAACTTTGTAGTTGTTTCTGTAAAATTGAATGCCTTCCTCATCCCGTCCCAGATAATAATAAAATGACAACAGGCTTGAATTGATTGCCTTACTGGCGCCTCCGAACTGCTTTCTTGCATCAAGAAGCAGGGCAAGCGCCTCTTCCGGCCGTCCCCAGGCCTTGAGGACATCGGAATATCTGAGCCAGTCGTTAAGCTCGCGCGACCCCTGTTCAAGTCTGGCCTGATAAATTTCCCCGGCTTCATCAAGCCTGTTCTGCTTGAAAAGGATACTCTCCAAAATAGACTCAGCGGCAATGTCCGGCCCCTGTTGCAACACCTTTCTGATAATACGCTCCGCTTTGGCCGGATTCTTTCTTCTGACCAGCTGGGCAAGCTGAATCTGCCCGGCCTTGTCATTGGCGCCGTCAAGACTTTTTTCCGCCTCCTGAATATCATATTCAAGTACTTCCGACCCGATATATTCAAAAGGCTCAAGAGGTTTGCCTTTTCTGGCAGCCAGATAGTTAAACCGGTGGGATATGTCCGCCCTGACATCAGCAAGTACCGACTTGTCGTCAGCCAGGATGGCGAACAGATGCTTGAAAATATTAATATGGGTGTGAAGTTTTGGGGGTTTGACAACCATCTCCGGCCAGCGCACAGCCAAAAGCACATCAAAGAAAGAACGGGCCGCCAGCTCATGCGTAATCCCTGTACGGGCAATATTGTCATTGATATCGCCGTTAATCCAGAGGTCAAGATACTGCATTGCCCCATGGTCACCGGTGGCAATAATCACCGCATCCGGGTCATGGCGGATAATCAACCCGGCCATCTTTTTTATTTCATCCTGAGTATGTGCATAGAGAGGGGGATAAGTCTCAGCCCATGTCTCGGTAGAATAATTCTGATCATAATGCCGCGCCCCAAACCTGATGATGCTGAAAACCGGATCCCCCCCGCTCTGTTTCCTCAACCTCTGCTCAACAGCATTATAAATGTAATTAAAATCAATTCCGGTTTCAAACAGATCTATCCCCAGCACAAGCTTTCTCAACCAAGCCGACTGAGCAAACAGGGAGCCGCAAAAACCATACAGACGCTTTACCCAGAGCGGGAGAAAAAATGAACAATAGTCGGCCCAGCGGCTATATCTGGAAAAGACATAGTGAGAATAATCAAATAAATTAAACTTGTACCCGTTCTGCAGAAAATGCCTGAGCGCATAGGGCGGGTATTCAAGCTGGCCCACATAGTCGGTCAGCTTGTTTTCTATCAATGAGTTCAGAGCGTACAGAGTCTGCCCGTTATTGGAAAAAAAATCTTCATATACCGTGAAGCCGTGTTCCCTGTAAAACTCCGCCATCGCCGGATCGGGGGGGATATTGTAAATTAACTTCGCCGCCTTTTCCGAGTGCATCGACTCCAGAAATAACAGATATACATTGGGCTTATATTTAAACGGCCTTTCCGGCTTCTCGGAGGAAACGCTCTGTTTAGCGCCGGCAGCGCACAGCTGTTCATATACCAGCAGCTCTTTCTGAGGGTTATTCTTTTTATACAGGTCAAACAGAGAAAAGCCCAGATAGACTATAAGCAGACCGGACAGAACTGCCGGGCTTAACAGCGAGGACAGCAGAACAAACACGGTCAACCCGGAAAGATTGGCTATCAGGCGCGCTTTCTTTGTTTTGCTCAGTTCCGTAACCAGACGCTCGCTGAATACGAAAAAGATTACCCCTGCGCAGAGCCCGAGCAGTGCGGATGCATATCCTTCCCCAACCCCGGCTGCACCCAAGTAAGAAGCCAGCAACCAGAGCAGCAGCCCCAAAACAGCGCCGACAACAACCGCCACCCCGGCCGACTGCGCCATCTGGCGCGCAGTAAAAAACCGGGTATTTACTGAAGCAAAGGCGACTGCAGGCGCCAAGGCGGCAAGAGCGCAGAGCAATATGGGGTTTGCGAGAATATCAGCCATCTTCACTCCAGTATCCCTCACTTCTCTCCCGGCGCTGTCAACAGGCAGCAGTCTCAGTGCAAATACAGGGAGCAGGCACAGGGATATCCTGAAATACTTAAATTATTTATCTACACATCAGTTCGCCTTAGCCGCCCTTTCCCGCGCAAGCAGATGCACCAGCGGGTTCTGGCCGCCAAGCGGAATTTTATGCTCATACATATAGCGTCTGGTGCAGAAACTAAGCGAGGGGTCAATCAGGTTCCAGGAACCGGCATGCAGATAATGCCAGCAAGGGTCAAGGCCCTGCTGAAAGACCATCCCCAGATCGAGGCCGTGGTGCTTCCTACCATGTATCCGCAGGGCGCTGAGAAGCAACTTGTTCAGTCCGTCACCGGCAGGGAAGTGATGCCCGGTCAACTGCCTGCAAGTGTCGGCTGCGCGGTCTTCAATGTATCCACTTTTGCGGCGATCTATCGCGCTGTCCGCCTGGGCAGA
>JAFQMU010000223.1 GCA_017421085.1 Desulfovibrionaceae bacterium
CAGCTTTCCCTTTTTTTATCAAAGAAAAGGCCGCCCCGGCGGGCGGCCTGTGTAGTTTTAAAGATGACCTATTCGCTCAAAGCCGCAAACTCCGCAACAACCTTATCGGTCATATTGCCGGGGGCTTCCTCATAGTGGTCGAATTCCATGGTGAACATGCCCTGACCTGCCGTCATGGCGCGCAAATCGGGGGCGTAACGCAGGATTTCGCTCATGGGGACATGAGCCCGCACTTCGGTAATGCCGCCCTGCGAGTCGGAGCCCAGCACCTTGCCACGGCGGCTGGAGAGGTCGCCGATTACATCGCCCATGAATTCATCGGGGATGGATACAGTAAGGGTAACTACCGGTTCAAGCAGTTTTACCTTCAGTTGTTCCATTGCCTTTTTAAAGGCAATGGAACCGGCCATTTTAAAAGCCATTTCTGAAGAGTCAACGTTGTGGTAGCTGCCGTCATAGAGCTTTACTTTGAAGTCTACTACCGGGTAGCCGGCCAAAAAGCCGCGCTGGGCCGATTCCTGAATGCCTTTGTCCACTGCCGGGATATACTGGCGGGGGATGGCGCCGCCCACAATGGCATCTTCAAACACATAACCGCTGCCGCGCGGCAGGGCTTCCATTTCAATCCAGCAGTCGCCGAACTGGCCGCGCCCGCCGGTCTGCTTCTTGTGACGGCCCTGCACCTGCACCTTGCCCTGCACAGTTTCCCGATAGGGAACCTGCGGGGTTTTCAGAACAATATCGACCTTTGAGCGGCGCTGGGCTTTTTCTACGGCGATTTCAATATGCAGCTGGCCCATACCGGAAATAAGGATTTCCGAGGTTACTTCATCTCGGAACAGGCGCAGGCAGGGGTCTTCTTCCAGCAGTTTCTGAATGGCCGCATAAACCTTGTCTTCACCGCCTTTTTCCTTGGGGGCGAGGGCATAGGAGATGAGCTGAGGCGGAGTTTCCGGCTGAGGCACGATGAACGGTTTCTTTTCTTCGGTCAGGGTGTGCCCGGTTTTTACTGACTTGAGCTTGGACAGATCGATAAGCGCGCCAGGGCCGACAGAGTCTTTGATGCCGGTGTGGTTTTTGCCCAGCATGAACATGGCGTTGCCCATCCGCTCGCTTTCGCCCGTCTGCATATCGGTAAGCGACATATCTGTACTGATGGTGCCTGAAATTACCCGACCCATATACAGATAGGCCGAGAAGGGGTCAGACAGGGTATTGAATATGAAAATGGTCGGGGTCTCATCGGGAGAAGATTTTCTCACATTGCCGTCGGCATCTTCCCAGTCGGCGCGGTCGAGCGGCGAGGGCAGGAGGTCGTCAACCGCCTTGAGCAGGGTGTCGCCGCCCAGGTTTAGCAGCGAGGCCCCGGCAAACACGGGCACCAACTCACCGGTTTTCGTGCCGGTTTTGATAGCGCTGTTCATTTCCTCTTCGGTGAGTTCGCCTTCTTCAAGATATTTTTCAATGAGCTGCTCATCGCTGGAGGCAATGTTTTCCATGCCCACATCGCGCAAAACAGCGAGATCTTCCTTAAATTCTTCGGGAACTTCACCGACCACAGCCTTGCCGCTGCCGTCGAGCAGGAGGGCGTTATTGAGAAATACGTTGGCAATGCCCGCAATGTTGCCGGGCTGGCCAAGGGGAGCCTGCATCACTACGGGGCGAATGCCCAGCATGGAAGACAGGGAGTTTACGGCCATGTCAAAATCAGCCCGATCGCGGTCTACCTTGTTGATGAACACCACTGCGGGCAGGTCGGCGTCCTGAATGGCCTTCCAGAGTTTGCGCCCCAGAGGGCGCACGCCGTCAATGGCGTCTACCACAAAAATTACCCCGTCAACGGCGGTGAGAATATAGTTGAGGTCGCCCAGGAAGTTGTTGTCCCCGGGCAGGTCTGCCACAAAGTGCTGACCTCCGTTATATTCAAAAGTTGCGAATGCGGGCTGCATACTGCTTTTGTGACTGGTTTCTTCGGGTTCGTAGTCGAGGGTAGTTGAACCTTCTTCGATTTTCCCCATGCGGCTGATTGCCCCTGCCTGGAAAAGCAGCATTTCTGCGAGCGAAGTTTTACCGCAGCCCGCAGTACCGACAATGGCATATGTACGTTGTTTTGTTAAAGGTCCCATAGCACCTCCGACCATTTGAATGATTAATGTTGAATTATCTCAGTTTAGTTTCCCAATTTCTATTTTTGACTTTGCAGCACTGGCCCGTTTTGTCAAGTGTAAACTTTGGTAAAAGGGGCACCCGACCTAAAAAACATTTTGATTAATGCTGATTTTTCGGTTGAACCGCAATTATATCCTGATAATCTTCAAACTTTTCTGTCAGAACAGTCTGAGAAGGAAAAATCCACAGTATCAGAGCAGTCTGTCCTTCTGGCTGCCTTTGTTCCTGTTTCAGGCTGACGCGCAGGCGTTCGCCGCTCCATAGCCAGCCTTTGTTGCCGGGATATGCAAGCGGTTTCCCCAGATCGGCCGAAATTTTCAGGCGCAGTTGCTCAAGGGCGGAGTCAGGCGCCCCGCTGCACATAAAGGCGGCGGCAAACAGCATTTGGTCTGCAAAAAAATAACCCAGGCGCCCCCGCAGCCCCAGAAACCCGGCCTGATAATTAAGCAGCAGCACCGGAGGATCGTCAAGCAGCAGCTCTTCTCCGAGCGGTTCTGTCTTTTCTGTAAGTTTAACCTGATCAAGGGGCATTGCCCAGACCACATTTCTGAAATCACAGTGAAGGGTGCAGACAAAGTCATCTTCCGCCCCGGCTGCAAATGCGACAGATGCGGCTGTCAGCAGCCACAGCAGAATGAACCAGGACAGGGGCAGGACGAACTTGCAGACCGGATTTGCCGCTTTGGCTTGCGCGGCGCAGCATCGGGGCGACAGGAAAAGAAAAAAGTGCATGCCGCCCGGCGCCGGGCGCCGGGCGGCAGTTTGACCAGGCAGCTTCATGACCTGCCCAGAAATGCGCCGGTAACCGAGGCGGGGTCGGCAATAATTTCTTCAGGCGTACCTTTGGCCACAATTGTTCCGCCCGATTCGCCTCCCCCGGGGCCGAGGTCGATTACATAATCCGAGGCCATGATCACGTCCGGGTTATGTTCAATTACCACTACGGTAGCGCCTTTTTCCACCAGTTGATGCAGAACCATGATCAGCTTGCCCACTTCGTGCATGTGCAGACCGGTGGTAGGTTCATCGAGAATGTACACAGTTCCGGGCAGCCCTTTTTTCCCCAGTTCGCGCGAAATTTTAATCCGCTGCGCCTCCCCGCCCGACAGGGTGGTGGCGGGCTGCCCCAGGGTGAGATAATCAAGTCCGACTGCTTCCAGCACCTCGAGCCTCCGGGCCAGGGACGGATAATTCTCAAAAAATTCCCGCGCCTGTCTGATGGTCAGGTTCAGCACTTCCGCAATGTTCAGGCCTTTATACTGCACTTCCAGGGTTTCGGTATTGTAGCGCTTGCCCTTGCACACATCGCAGGTGACGTAGACATCGGGCAGAAAGTGCATTTCCACTCTGATTTGCCCATCGCCCTGGCAGGCCTCGCAGCGTCCGCCCTTAACGTTGAATGAAAAGCGGCCGGGCTTGTAGCCCCGCTTGCGGGCATCGGGGCTGAGAGCGAAAATGTTGCGGATTTCGTCAAATACCTTGGTATAGGTGGCCGGGTTGGAACGCGGAGTGCGCCCTATGGGCGTCTGGTCGATTTCAATGACCTTTTCCACCTTTTCAATATTTTTGATTACCCGCAGCACACCGGGGTTTTCCACCTTCATACTGTGGTAAAGGGCCAGATGCTTATAGAGGGTGTCTACCACCAGTGAACTTTTACCCGAACCGGATGGGCCGGTCACACAGGTCAGGGCCCCCAAGGGGATGGCGCATTCCAGGTTTTTCAGGTTGTTTGTGACCACATCCTGCATTACCAGCCATTCCTTGGGCTTGCGTCTTGTTTCGGGGTATGGAATTTTCAAATCGCCGCGCAGATATCTGGCCGTAAGGGTTTGCGCTTTGCCCAGCAGCTCTTTCACCGGGCCGGCGAATACAACCTCGCCCCCAAGCGAACCTGACCCGGGCCCCATTTCAATCACGGTATCAGCCTCGCGAATGGTGGCTTCGTCATGCTCGACCACCAGCACGGTGTTGCCTCGTTGCTGCAAGCCGCGCAGGGTGGCGATCAGGCGGGCGTTGTCCTTGGGGTGGAGACCGATGGAGGGTTCATCCAGCACATAGGTCACTCCCACCAGACCGGTGCCCAGTTGGGACGCCAGCCTGATGCGCTGAACCTCACCCCCGGAAAGGGTGCTCATGCTGCGGGCCAGTGAGATATAATCCAGGCCGACATTTTTCATAAACGCAAGCCGGTGGTTAAGTTCCTTCAGAAGCGGCTCAAAGATGGCCAGCTCTGAATCGGGGAATTTACGGTCTTTGAGCCACTCCAGCGAGCGGCTCACCGGCATGGCGCAGAATTCGGCGATATTTACGCCGTCTATTTTGGCGGCCAGCGACTCCGGGCGCAGCCGGGCGCCGTTGCATTCCGGGCAGGGCATATTCTGCCGGTAGCGGGAAAGCAGCTCGCGCCAGGCCTCGCCATAGCGCATTCCTTTTTCCAGAATGGAAATTACGCCTTCCCAACGCCCGGACATCCCATCAGGCGCAGCGGACTGGGTAAGCTCATCCACCCACGGTACCTGAGTTTCCAGGGTTACCGAACCGCCCAGCCAGTTGCGGCGCAGCCCTGATGAAGCCCCGCGGCGCAGGGGACTGCCGTCTTTGCCTTCGCCGTAAAACAGCACGTCAAGGGCGTCTTCAGAAAATTCTTCCAGCGGCGTATCCAGGGTGAACCCCCAGCTTTTCCCCACTTTTTTCAGAATATCTTCATAACGGGGCAGGGCGTTGTTATCGCGCCAGGGCACAATAACCCCGCCGTTCAAGGACAGCCCTTTGTATGGGGCAATCAGGGCAGGCTCGAAATATTCCACCGAACCCAGGCCCAGACAGCGGGGACAGGCCCCCTGCGGGCTGTTGAACGAAAACAGCTGAGGCGACAGAGCGGGCAGGCTGATATGGCAGGTTGGACAGACCGACTCGGTGCTGTGAATATCTTCTTCCCACTCGCTGTCCCTGGGGGCGTCTTTTTTCTGGTAGAGCACAATAATTCTGTTTGAACCATAACTCAGGGCCAGCTCCACCGAGTCGGCCAGGCGGGAACGGATGCCGTCTTTGATAACCAGACGGTCTACGACCAGATCAAGGTTATGACGGATATTCTTTTCCAGAGCCGGGGCGTTGTCTATTTCATAAATCTCCCCGTCAATGCGCACCCGCACAAAGCCTTGGGCCTTGAGTTTTTTCAGCCTGTCCTGCTGGGTACCTTTCTGATGCTCCACCAGCGGGGCCAGAACCATGCAGCGCGCCCCTTCTCCCAGGGCCAGGATATCCGAGATAATTTCATCAGAGGCGCGGGCAGCAATGATTCTGCCGCAGCGGGTGCAGTGCATCTGCCCCAGGCGGGCGTAAAACACGCGCAAGAAGTCGTAAACTTCCGTAACTGTGCCCACAATGGAGCGCGGGTTGCGGGTGGCAGACTGCTGCTCAAGCGAAATGGCCGGAGAAAGCCCCTCTATTTTATCCACAGCCGGTTTGTCCATCTGGGGAAGAAACTGGCGGGCGTAGGTAGACAGCGACTCCACATAGCGGCGCTGCCCCTCTGCATAAACTATATCAAAGGCAAGGGTTGACTTGCCTGAGCCGGAAGGGCCGCACACAACCACCATCTCGTCACGGGGTATGTCTATCGTCACATTTTTAAGATTATGCTCGCGGGCGCCTTCTATATGAATATGTTTTTTCATCTTAGAGCCTCTGAAGGTTTTGGTACGGAAAATATGAACAGCATCCGTCAGGGGCGCAGGTCATGAAAGTGCCATGAGGCGCACCCTTGGCTGCGGAGCTGGGGAAATGCAAAGAGCTTTTGAAGCTACCGACGCTGAAATGACATTCAGCAGCGGGTAAAGGTTGTTGTCGGCTTCAAAGTTTTGCAAGAAATTCAAAACAGCCCGGATATTTTTGAAGTATATCTGCTTTCAGTCTTTTAAAAAAGACTTTCTGCTGTAAAGCCAATCAGAAGAAACAAGTTCAAGCTCTAATGGAAAAGCGGGAATAACACGCAAACCCAGAGCATGGCTGGCAGCAGATTAAGCACCTTGAACTTATCGGGGAAGAGCAGACTGGCGCCTACTCCGGCAATCAGCACCCCGCCCACCGCGGAAAACTCAATCAGAACGTCTCCCTGCAATATGGGCTGCAACAGGCTGGCCAGAAGAGTGAGCGCACCCTGATACAAAAATAGCGGCACAGCGGAAAGCATGACGCCTTTGCCTTTGGTAGAGGCGATATTAATGGCTATTACCCCGTCCATGAACGCCTTGACCAGAAGTATCTGATAGTTTCCGCTCACTCCTTCTTCCACCGGCCCCAGCACCGCCATTGAGCCCACGCAAAACACTGATGTTGCGCCGATAAATGCGGAGGAAAAATTACTGTCGCTTTTTCC
>JAFQMU010000224.1 GCA_017421085.1 Desulfovibrionaceae bacterium
GACAGATATGCAGCATATCGTTCACTACTCCCGGCTGTTGCAGGGTATAGGGAGAAAAAGTGGTCATTATGGGAATTTTGATATTCACTTCAGCCAGATCTTTCACAGCGGCGCATGCCCTTTCCAGCAAATAAAAGTCAAGGTGCCTGACCACCCCTTCCATTTCATATATCGGAATGAACTTATCCGGGGTAGCCAGAACGCTGTTTGCATCAATCTTGCGCACCAGAGCCTCCGCCCCGGCAATGCAGCCGGTTTGCAGGTCGACCTGAGGCTGGAACTTTACGACAAATTCTCCCCGTTCAATTTCATCCATCAGCTTGCGCGCGGCATCTTCCATGCGGATTTTCTGCCCGCCGAGCTGCGATTTGTAATAATTCTGCTTCTCGGCGTACATGCGGTGATCGGCAAAACGAATCAAATCGGTCACATCCACCATGTCGTCATTCCAGCTGGTGCCGATGGAAACGCTGATATCTTCCATGGCCATGCGTTTGCGCAGGGCGCCGACCATCGCCTCCAGCTCCTGCTCCTCCACAGCAGGGCACAGCACCACAAACTCATCGCCGCCGATGCGGTAAACATCCCCCCGCACCGATGATTCAATATGGTTTGCCACCCGGGCTATCATCCGGTCGCCATATTCATGCCCGTGGGAATCATTGGCTATCTTCAGTCCGTTTATATCTACATATATTATTCCCATTTTGCAGGGCGGGTTTTCCATAAGCTCGTTAAGAGTGGATGCGTATTTGTTCCGGTTGTAAAGACCGGTAAGGGCGTCGCGAAAACTGAGCCACTCCATTTTCTCAATCATCCGCCGCTTCATCAGCTCATCCTGCAAAAATACGGGCACCATCTGCAAAAGACGCAGCTCGTCCGTATGGCGGGCAGGGTCGTCCACGCCCAGAAAGCCCACTATCTTGTCATTGTGAACAAGGGGGGCGGCCATGAGCGACTTAACTCCCTGAGGCTCAAGAATCTGATAATCGAGCGAATCGGGCGAGAGATCATTCAGGGCGGTGATACTGAAATATCCCTGCCCGCGGAAGCGTTTCAGCCACACATCAATGGCTTCGATGGGCAGATTTTTCAAATTGTCTATCTGCACGGAAACGCCGGGCCGGCACCATTCATAAGTGTTGTCCAGAGTTTCGCGGTCGTAGTAAATTTCAAAGATATACGCCCGGTTGGCTCCGTAATATTCACCTATTACGGCCAGAAGATTATTGATGTTGTCGCTGACGTTCTGGCCTGACGCAAGGCATCTCACACAGGCGCTTAAAGTTTCTTCAAGGTTCAGCCTGTGCTCCAGATTTTTCTGAAAATTTTTATATTCAGTAATATTTCTGGCAACTTCCAGACGCAGCAGCTTGCCGTCAACCTCAATCAGGGTGTCGGTAAGTGCGAAATGGTCATCGACATAGGCGTTAAAACGCTCCCAGTTATATTTCAAACCGGGGGAAAGCAGATGGTTGGTGCAGAAATCGCAGGGCTTGTCGAGCTGTTGCAGGGCATGATAACACTTGCGCCCGATAATCTCCTGCCCTTTGGGCAGATACTGCCGTCCGGCGCGGTTGACATAAATCAGCTCATAGGTTTCAGGATCGGAAACATAACAGATATCGTCCATTGCATCCAAAATACAAGTAAGCAGCATATTTGTCTTCATCACATATCCTCTTGCCCGGAAGATTCGACTCAGCACAAAATCCTGACCGACAGCCGCTTTGCAGCTGACCGTGCACTATACTCCCACCCTTTTGCAGGGAATATTTCTTTCCTATATCTTAAAATTACCGCCATAACAGCAACATCAGCCAATCTGAAGCAGGCTGCGCCTCCAAACACAGCCGCCTTGAAAAAATTTCTGTCAGTCTGCAAATGCAAACTCCGAATCTTTCCCGCTTCCGTACACCATTTTTTCAAACTCATCAGGCGGCACAGGTTTTGATATGACAAACCCCTGCACCATATCGCAGTTGACCTGACGCAAAAACTCAAGCTGCCCTGAAGTTTCCACCCCTTCCGACACGGTTTTCATCCCCAGCTTTCTGGCCAGAGCGACTACCGCGGCAATAATATCCTTTTCACGCTGGTTGTCGCCGCCTTCAGAAACCCAGAAGGCGCCATCCAGCTTGAGGCTGTCCACACTGATTTCCTTGAGCATGTTCAACGAAGAATAGCCGCTGCCGAAGTCGTCCAGCGAGCAGATGAAGCCCAGCTGGTGAAGCCGTCTGACTACATTTTGCAGACATCCGAAATTTTCAAACAGCAGCGATTCGGTGAGCTCAATCTCCAGCAGATGGTGAGGAATATTATAGCGGTCGCAGATCTGAACATAGCTGTCCATAAAATTGGGATCAAGCAGATGCGCCCGCGAAAGATTCACTGAAACCGGAACGGGTTTGTAGCCCGCATCTATCCAGCCCCTGATAATCCGGCAGGTTTCTTCAAAAATATACAGGTCAAGCTTAATGATGAAACCGTTGTCTTCAAAGCAGGGGATGAAGTCGCCGGGTGAAATGATACCCGCTTCCCGGTCATGCCAGCGCACCAGCGCCTCGGCCCCCACAACCCGCATATCAGCCAAACGCACTTTAGGCTGAAGGTAAACCAGGAAGTCGCGGTTGGCCAGGGCGTCATCCATTTTATTTTCAATGTCTTTGAACTTGAGCATCCGCAGGCGCTCAACATCGCTGTACATGCCGCATTCGTAAGAATTGCCGCGCACAACAATATTGGAACTTTTCCGGGCAAAATTGGCCCTGTCGAGCATGGTCAGCAGCGACAGGGTGTTGTCGGTTATTTCATACACCCCGAAGCTGAAATACAGTTTATAGCGAATGCCGCTTTCAGCTATTTCCCGATTAACCTGTTCGCTGAATTCATTCATCAAACTCAGCTGTTTGCTCTTGCTTTTAATATTTACCAGCAGCACAAAGTCATCGGCATGGCTGCGGCAGAGGAGCTCATCGGGCTCGAGGTAACGCAGAAAACACCTGTGCAGCGCCTTGAGCAGACCATCGGCGCTGACGCTGCCAAGCATGTCGTTCACCAACTTGAACTGCCTGATATCCACCGCAATCAGGGAAAATGTGCCGGGAGGCGCAGCGACAATGCGGGGCATGGCTTCGAGTTCAAACAAATCATAGGTCATCCCCCCGGTGACCGGATCGATGAAAGCCACGTCAAACAGCCTGCGGGTAAAGCTTCTGTCTTTCACATAGTAAAACAGGAGCAGACCAGTGAACAGCAGCACGATTATGCTCACCAGAAGCAGAGCTTCCCGCCCCAGGGCGTCAAACTGAGCCCAGGCGGCCTCCACAGGCAATGAGGCCAGCAGGTAAAGGTTATGCCCCGCCAGCCGCGAGTTAAGCGGCACATAGGTAACCACCCGTTCTTCAGCCTGAGAAAACACGGCGGTAAAGCCCCCGCTTTTGCCTTCAAACATCCTGCGGCCGATCTGCCGGACTTCTTCAGGGTTTAAAGAAGTGTGAGCGCCAAGCAGCCGGAAATAATTGTAAGGCGCCGCCACCTTCATGGCCGGCGGCCCCAGCAGCATGTCTCCATTGGTATTTATGATATGAAAATGCCCTTTGCCCTCAAGCACGGGAGTATGCAGATAACGCTTGATACGCGCCGCATCGTTCCAGGTGGCGACTACTCCCGAAATTCTGTCGTGCAGATAAACCGGACGGGCGCAAATCACAACATCGGCGCCGTCCAGAGGAGAGCGGCGCATCCGCAAAAAGACCATTTCACCCTCAAAAGCAGGAGCCAGTTCGGGCATATCGATAAGAGAAACCGGAACATACGATGAAGGGGAGAGAGAACCGGGCGCAGCCTCTTCCGCCAGGTGAAGCGAGTTATGTCCGGCGACGGGCTGCGAACCGCTGCCCTGCAGGGAAGCCGCAACCGGAACAGGGTTGGGATGGTGCACCCAGACCATATTGCCGTTCATGTCGGATATGGATATCTGCCGGATATCATGAAGCAGGGCAGTTCTTTCCAGAAACTCAAGGGCCTGATCGGCATCATCTTCCAGATATTCAAAATACAAATTGCCGATGGCGGAAAGCAGATTGAAACTGCCCTGAATCTGGGAATCGACCGACAAGGCCACCCCGCTGGAAATTTCTTCCAGATAGCGGTCTACCTCATGGCTTGCAGTTTTATTGATGCCGGAGATAAAGAAGATGCAGGAAGCAACAACAATCAGCCAGACAGCAACGAGCCATATGAGGAGAAAGCCCCCGGATTTCTTCGCGTATAAACTTTTCATCCCCCTCCCTTGAACAGCGCCCTGCGCTGAAACGGAATTTGCCGGCAACCCAGCGGCCGCGCTGCGCAAATAAAAGGCTCTTTACTTCAATAAGAACAAGCCGTTAGGAGGATATTAAATAAACCGGCCTGTTTTGACAAGGGTCGGGATGTGAAAATAACAATCATGCAGCGGCATGAAAAGTGAAAGCCCATGTGCGGCCTGAAGCTTGAATGTTCAAGCGGTATTTTTAAAGGAAAAACGTACAGAGAGCAAAGCGGCGGCGTGGCCCTTCAGGTTCATGCGTCCTGCGTTTTGCCTGGGTTTGCATCCCGGCCAGGCTTCCGCCCCGAAATGATACCCCACCCTTCAGGGGGGGCGGGGTGAAAGCCGGGTCTTAAACCACAAAGGAAATTTGCATGAAAAGACCGGCTCAATACGCCGGTCTCTTTATCTGAAAACAAGCAGGCTCCGACTCAACTCCGGTGACGCTGAGAAATTTCGCGAAAATCTTCAGCGCAGTCGAGAAAGGCTTTTCCCACCAGCGGGTCAAAATGGGTTCCCACGCCTTCGCAAATAACCTCCACCGCCTTTTCATGGGTCAGGGGGTCCTTGTAAGGACGGCGGCTGACCAGCGCATCATACACATCAGCTATGGCCATGATTCGCCCGCTCAGGGGGATGCGGTCGCCGTTCAGGCCCAGCGGGTAGCCCTTGCCGTCCCAGCGTTCATGATGGCTCAGAGAAATATCGCGAAGCACGCTCAGAAAACTGCTGTCATGCACAGCTTTCATGGCCTTGTTGATGGCCATGGCCCCAAACACGGTGTGGCGTTTCATTTCATCAAATTCTTCTTCAGTGAGTTTCCCCGGCTTGTTTAAAACGGCGTCTCTCACTCCAACCTTGCCGATGTCATGCAAAGGCGCGGCCCGCACCATATCGCGCACATAGGCTTCAGTAAGCATATTTGCATAACTGCCGTTGCTGAGAAGCTGGCTGATCAGCCGGGCCACATAGTCGCGGGTGCGCTGGGCATGACCGGCGGTATTGCTGTCGCGGCATTCCACAAGCTCTGACAGAGCCATCATAATCGCGTCCTGCAACTCAAAAACAGTTTGAGTTTTTTCACGCACCTTTTCTTCCAACAAAGTGCGGTAACTGTAAAGCTCAACGTGATGCTTTACCCTGGCCAGAATCACTTCCTGCGAGAATTTGTTTCCCACAAAGTCTGAAGCCCCGCTTGCCAGAGCGCGCCGCTCAAAGGCATGATCGCTGAACGAGGTGATGAAAATTACCGGCACCTCCGCCGTGTACGGGTCGGCTTTGATATTGCGGATATCTTCAAGGCCATCCTCACCGGGGCGATCCATATCAAGAAGGATGCACTGCGGCCTGAGTGATGCGAGCAGTGGCAGCGCCTCCCGGCTGCTTGCGAAATCATGCACCGCAAACTCGCTCTTCAAAGTTTCAACCAGAAACTGCCGCTTCAGGCGGCTGTCATCTATGACTACTACGCTGGGGTAAAACTGCATATTCAACTGCCTTAAAAAATCTGCGCCAGCCTGCAAAACTGCCTGCACGGCGCAAGCGACCTGTCCTCACGTCCAAGAGAGAAGCCAGTCAGCCGCACCAATCTTCTCTGACTGCTTATATATCGGAACATATTTTTTATTATATACTGAAGGTACCTGTTAAAGTCAAGCTGCCAGTTCAACTGCCGGAGCAGCTGAGTTCCAGGCCTTATGCGCAACCTGTAATTTTGGACAGCTGCTCCCCTGCTTCTCCCCACAAGGCAAAATGAAATTTACCTGCTTTGCACAGCAGATGTAAAGCCCCCTTCCGGGCAGGTATGAATATGGTAAGAAGGGAAGAGCGGAAAAATCTGCTCTTCCCAAAATCCCTGATGACAGCCCGGCAAATTAAACGCGCTGCTTGCGATAGCTGTCTTTTACCTTGATTTTCCCGTTTTCGAATTCAAACAGATCAACCCCGTTCACCACAACTTTCTGCCCGTTGGCGCTGCCCACAAACAGCCATTCGCTGACACCCCGGTTTCCGGCCACAAAATGTCTGGCGTTGGTCCACTGCCCATCGGGAAACTTTTCAAACACAGCGGAGTAAGCCCCCTTCACCGCCTCAAAGCCGGAAAAGGCATCGCCGCGTTCTCCGGCCCCGGCGGGTGTGTAGAAAACGCAGGCATCGGGGGTCATACATTCCATAAGCGCTTCAACATCGTGATCATTCCAGCCTTTCACAAATTTTTCCAGCAGGTCAAGCAAACTCTGATTACTCATTTTAAAACTCCTTTATAAGTTAAACAATCATACTTCAGTTTACGACCTTCCGCTGCCAGAAGGCATTCTACTTTAAAGAAATTCCTGCGTCTGCAAGGCTGTTGACAACCCGCTCCACATATTCCTGACTGGGAATGGAATGGGCTACGAGCCCTTTGCCGTTCTGCTCAAAGTCAGGGTAAAGTTCAAGCAGGTCGGAAGCAGCCTGAGCCGCTGCCCCTGCATTGCCGCAGCCGGTTGCGGCAATCAGGCGGAACAGAGAATCCCAGAGCATCTGCGGCATATTGATTTTATAGGCTTCAATCAGGGCCTTGTCGTAATCGCAACGCACATAGTGGTAAAATGACAAAACAGCATGACACCAGCCGGGTGATGCCGGATTAAGCTGAAACACCTTTTTTATCAGCTCCAGCGCTTCATTCCAGAAGCCAAGCAGCCCATACCAGGAAGAAAGGGTGGTCATGGCGCTGCTGCTGGACGGATTAAGTTCCAAGGCGCGCTCGGCGCTGATTAAAAACTTGGTTCTGTCCTCACGCAGGAAATAATTAATAGCCAGCGCCAGATACGCTGTCTGGCACTCGGGGTCGGCTGCGGATGCAGCCAGAGCCAGGCCCAGCGACTGCTCCAGGCTGTTTTCCGCCAAGCCATATGAAAGTTGATAGTCGGCGGAATAAAGGTCAGAGAGCATGGCCATCAGATGGGCATTGTCCGGCTCTTTGCTCAGGGCTTCGTCCACAGCGGCAAGAGCCAGACGGAAATCAGCCGGGGTCAGCCGGTTGACCCAGCGATGATAAAGCCACTGCGCCTTGTGCGTAAAAGAAGATTGCCCCTGCCCGGCCTCAATTTCCTTAAGAATAATCTGCTGAATCACTCCAAAATCGGCCGCAATGAGGTAAACTATCTTCTCAGCGATAATTTCCTGGGTTTCAAACAAATCATGCTGCAAATCTCCGTTGAACGACTCGGCCCAGATTTTGCCGCAATTGCCGGAATCGCTCAGGGTTACCCAGAGCTTGAAGTGTTTTCTCTGAGTTTGCAGGGCGCCTTTCAGAATAAAACGGGGAGGATGAGCAGGCCTTGTCGCACCGGGGCTGCCTGCCCCCGGGGCCGGGGCCGTGGAGTTTGTTCCGGCGCTCTGGTCGATAACGGTGATATCATTAAATCTGATAAGGCCCTTGACAATTTCATTGACCAGGCCTGAATTGAAGCTCTCCCCTTCCGGGCTGCTGTTGATAGTTTCAAAAGGCGCCACCAGAATGCTGGTGTGGATGGAGGGAAGCTGCCATTCGCGGGAAGGGAAAGGCGCGGAGCTCTGTTCTCCCTGACGGGAAAACACAGGCACATAGGCTCCCTTGGGGATGGCAATGTGAACCGGGGCGTCGGGGTTGAGCAGGTAGTAATGCTCAAGCTTGCTGCGCAGACGCACAGCCTCGGTGCGTACCAGCGGGTTTATCTGAGAGTCAAAGTCCGCCCCTGCTCCGAACACATCCACGGCAATATTATAGGCCTTGATGTTTTTGTCTTTTCCGGCAAGGGCCTGATCTACAATATAATTCAAAAAATCCATCAGCCGCTGCGAGGCGACGAAATCTCTGCTTTTAAAAATATCCTCAAGCTGCTTCCTGATTTCCGCTTCCGAAATATTTTCCCCTGGATTGCCTGGAGGCCTGCTTGCGCTCATTTTCCCTCCTCATTCGCCGCCGGGTTCCCCCTTCCCGTAAATTCCAGCTTCATGCAGACAGTATGAAATCCGCCCGGTCGGATGGCTTTATTTCCGGCCATCTTATCCTGCAAAATATCTTATCCGTGCGCAATGGGCAATGTAGCATCTGTATTACACCGCTAAATACTCCTGGGCGGCGAGCGGTTATGGCAGATTGCAATCAGGCGAAGCAGATATGCTCACCCCTCAGAAGTAAAAGCATATCCTGTTGAATAGCTTACTTCACAGGCATGTGCAAGTCCAAACAATCTTAACCTGCAAGGAGTATAAAATGGCAAAGATAGTGAATTCATGGGATGAATGGGCCCCGCTTAAGCGCACAATCGTAGGTCGGGTGCAGGGCACTCAGATTCCCGCTCCGGAACCGAACTGGAGCTACCCAGCCCCCAAGGGCGGCTTCCCACTCGGCACCTGGGGCATGTTCCCGGAAGAAATGGTCGAAAAGGCCGATGAACAGATGACCGCTTTTGTAAATATGCTGGAAAAACGCGGTATCGTGGTTGACCGCGTGGATGTGCACCCGGTAATGATGGAACCCATCGCGGTTTCCACCCCCGACTGGACCCAGATGAACATGCGCGGCACCGCCTGCCCGCGCGATGTGTTCATGGTGGTGGGCAATGAAATTATCGAAACCGCCGGTTGCCACCGCTCCCGCTGGTATGAATATCTGAACCTGCGCCCTCTGTTCCAGAGATACTTCAAGGAAGACCCGGAATTTCTCTGGGCCTCAGCTCCCAAGCCGCGCCTGACTGAAAAAAGCTATGTGAAAAACTGGGATTATATCAGCGAGCATGTCTGGACCAAGGAACAAAAGGAACAGAGCGTTCTTGACTGCAGCTTCCAGCTTACTGAAGAAGAACCGCTGTGGGACGGCGCCGACTGCGCCCGCGCCGGTAAGGATCTGTTCTGGCATCTCAGCGCCGTGTGCAACAAGGCCGGTGTAGACTGGGTTACCCGCCATTACGCCCAGAAGGGTATCCGGGTTCACCCGGTGCTGTTCGACCACCGCATCGGCGGGGCTGAAGGCAACTTCAAGCCCTGGCACATCGACGGCCAGTTCACCATGGTGCGCCCCGGCCTGCTGATTACCAACCGCAACTGCCCCATTATGAGTGAAAATATCATTGACCTGTTCAAAAAGAACGACTGGGAAATTGTGGTCGACGCCGGCCCCACCCATGTGTATGACCACCCGCTTTCACTTATCTGCACCTCGGCAGGCGGCCTGCACGGCACCAGCCTGCTCAGCATGAACACCCTGTCGCTCGGCCCCAACACCATTTGCGTTGAAGCCCACGAAACCGCCTATATGGAACAGCTCGACAAAATGGGCATTGAAGTGGTGCCGGTTCCTTATGACCAGGTAGCCCCCTTCGGCGGCGAGCTGCATTGCACCACTCTGGATATTTACCGCGAAAGCAAACTGGAAGACTACTTCCCCAACCAATAACGCTCAATTTAAAACTCCGCTCCGGGCATACTCCTCCGCCCGGAGCGGAAAACGGCGGGGGCTGCGGTTACTGCCCGAACTTTTCTTTCTCCAGCGCGGAAAAGAAGCCGGAGCTTAACCCAGGCAGGATTACGGCCCGGGGGGGCGTCCGCGCCATACTCACCCCGCCGAAAATTTCAAGGCGCGGCGGAGCAGCCGCAACTTTAACAAGCAAACTGAAAAGGGAGTTGGGATATGGGTTCCGACATATTATACGGTCTGGGTCTGGCGGCCTATATGGGCGTGATGATTCTGGTGGGCTATCTGGTCAAGGACAGAATCAAAACCAGCGAGGATTATCTGGTTGGAGGACGCAGCTTCGGTCTGTTTTTCAATTCCGCCACTCTGGTGGCCTGTTTTATCGGCGGGGCGGTGCTCATTGCCACTCCCGGGCGCATCTACTCTGTAGGTTTATGGGATGATGTCTATTTGAGCGGAGGCGCTCTGGTAACCATAGGGGGCGGTTTTCTCTGCCTTCTTATCGTAGGCTCTTTTTATTTAGGTAAGATGTGGCGCTGCAAGTTCATCTCGCTGGGCGACTTCTTCTATGCCCGTTTCGGGCGCAAAACCGGCATGGTCGCCACCTTTTTGATGTCGCTCACTTTCATCATCTGGATTGCCGTACAGATTCTTGTGTTCGGCAAAATCGTCAACGCCATTCTCGGCTGGAATCTGGAAACTTCAATCATTGTGGCCATGGTGGTTATCTGTTCATATACCGTATTGGGGGGTCTGTTCGCCGTGTGCTTCACCGACATTATTCAGGTTTCCATTACCCTGCTCGGCCTGCTGGTGCTTGTACCGTACAGCATCTCCGCCATCGGCGGTTGGGATGTATTCAGCGTGAGCTACAACCCCGAGTTGGTCAAACTTGTCCCGGCTGATGATACCCCAGGCCATCACTGGATCGCCTGGCTGGCCGCCCTGTCCATTACTGCCCTCGGCAACGTGGCCAGCCCCGACCTGATGCAGCGCGCCTTCTCGGCCAAAACCGCCAACACCGCCCGCGGTTCAGCCTTTTGCGCGGCAGGTATATTCTTCCTGTTTGCCGTGCTGGTGACCATTGCGGCCCTGTGCGGGGTGATAATGGTGGCGAACGGCATGATTACCGACCCCTATCTGCTGGGCGATGAGGCCGCCGGTATTGCCGCTGACCCTGAGCTGATTCTGCCAGTGATGAGCAAGACCATTCTCCCCCTGCCTCTGCTCATCCTCTTTCTGGGTGCGGCCCTTTCCGCAGTAATGAGCGCCGCCGCCACCTCTTCTCTGGCCCTGGCGGGCGTGGTTTCCATGAACATTTACCGTGACATTTTCAAGCCAGGCGCCAGTGAAAAGGAACAGGTGCGCGTTACCCGCATCACGGTTCTGGTTATCGGGGTTATCGGAACGGTAATTGCCCTGAGCTACCCCGATGCCATGGAACTCTGCGCGCTCTGCTTCGATCTGCTTCTGGCCGCGCTTGCCGTCACTGTAACCCTGGGTCTGTTCTGGAAAAAGGCCAATACATACGGCGCCATGAGCGGCATGATTGCCGGTATGGCTTTCCGGGTAATCGGCGGGGCCGTTGACGGCGGCGCCTTCACCCTGGAAGCGCTGGCCTACCCCATGAACTGGTACTATTTCACTCTGGGCGCCCCTCTCGTCTGCCTGGCAGTGACGGTGGTCGTATCCCTCGCCACCCAGAAGAGCTGCCCGCCCCTGCCGCTGCCGAACCATGATTAGCTGAATGTCTATGCGTAATTAGCCATACACTACAGCGTCAGGCGCTGATGCAGCCCAAAAAGCCGCCCCGGATAAGACCTCCTGCCGGGGCGGCCCGCAGGAGATAAAGGCAGGATATCCATACCCACACTCTTCTCCAGCATCAGGTTACTTCATATATACAATCTGTAATTACATTGCATCTCGGCGGGACATTACCGCCATAAGGTAAAAGGAGAATAAAACTTATGACTTCAACACCAGTAAAGCAGGGCACGCCGCTGGCCTTCGGGGCCTGGGTATTTTCCTGCTTTCTCTGGGGCAGCGCCCTTTCTCTGGTAAAAATGGTGGTAACGGAATACGATCCGGTTTTTCTGGTCTTCGCCCGCATGGCCATCGCCTGCCTGACCCTTACCCCGCTCGTGTTGATCTTCTGCCGCCGCATTCGCTTCTCAAGCTGGAAAGACGCCCTGCTAATCGCCCTGCTGGCCGTGTGCGACCCCATCGGGTTCTTTACCTTTGAAGCTATGGCTTTGCAGTATACCTCCGCCTCTCAGGCCGGTATGCTCTGGGCCATTTACCCCATGCTCACAGTTGTGATGGGCTGGGTCATCCTGCGGGAAAAAACCACCGCGCCTGTGCTCTGCTGCTTCATTGCGGCCATGCTCGGCGTGTTTATGCTGACGGCCTCCGGCGAGACCGACTCTCATGCAGTCAACCCCATTCTGGGGAATATTCTGGAAATCCTTTCCCTGGCCTGCGGGGCGGGCTATGTGATTATCGTGCGTTTTCTGAAAGGGGCTTATCCGGTAATATTTCTGGTATGGGCCCAATGCCTGATTGCGGCCCTGGTCTTTCTGCCCGTGCTCAGCTTCGACTTTGTGACCCTGCCCTCGGAGTTTAACTGGGAAGCTTTCCTGATGATCGCCTATCTGGGGATAGGGCTGTCTTTTATCGCTCAATCCCTCTCCACCTATGCCATCGGGCGTCTGCATGTAGCCTGGGTGGCCAGTATCGGCAATCTCATTCCTGTATTCGGAGTTCTCACCGGGTTGGTGGCGCTGAATGAAAAACTGCTTCCCCTGCAATGGGCGGCCTGTGCGCTTGTGCTGGGAGCTGTGCTCCTGAGCCAGTATTTTCAGCGCAGACAGATGAAAAACAAACAGGAAAATGCAGCTTCACAAGCCGGATAAAAAAGAAAAAAGCCGCCCCGGACATGAGCTGCGCCGGGGCGGCGCCGCCTTCGCTTAGCCTGCTGCAAGCCTTGCCCTGACCGGACTCTCTCGTGTTTTTCACTTTAATGGCTGAGCCTCCC
>JAFQMU010000225.1 GCA_017421085.1 Desulfovibrionaceae bacterium
AACCATCGTATCCACAGCCTGAACTTCCCCGGTGACGCTTATCCGATTCACATCGACGCCACCTTCGTTCCGCTGCGTGAAGGCCTGATCATCAACAACCCGAACCGCACTCTGCCCAAGGGTATGGAACAGATCTTCACCGAAAACGATTGGGAAATCGTGCCCGCCGCTCAGCCGGCCCACAAGACCCCGCCCCCACTGTGCTACTCCAGCGTATGGCTGTCCATGAACTGCCTCGTTATCGATCCCAAGACCGTATGCGTGGAAGCCAGCGAAGTAAATCAGCTCGAGCAGATGGATAAGCTGGGTCTGGAAGCTCTGCCTGTACCGTTCCGCGATGCTTATCCGTTCGGCGGCGGTCTGCACTGCTCCACCGCAGACGTATACCGCGAAGGTACCTGCAAGAACTACTTCCCCAAGCAGTTCGGCAAGACCCTCGTGACCTCTTACGAACTGTAAGCCTTAATTAGGCTGTCTTAAAACCATCCGGCGGTCCGCCCGTCGCCTCCTAAGGGCGGGCCGCCATTAAAAAAGTATATGTTGCTTTGACCTGAAAATGCGATAGTGGCGCCAAACGCCAGAAGGCAAGGCACATACGCTTTGCCCTCGCAGGAGGTCGCGCCTTGAAATTTGTTTTGGGGCGGCGCTTTCCGGATAGAACAATTAAAATTTGGGTAGTTTAAGGTAAACTATAGCCTGCTGTTAACAGGTGGGCTCTGGGAGTGATGATGGGAAACCAGATTGTTAAATATGGCAACGTTTTTGGTTTTGCAGGCGCATTTTGTGCGTTGCTGATTGGTTCCGGCTTTGCCACCGGGCAGGAAGTAATGCAGTACTTCGTTTCTTACGGATACTGGGGTGTTGCTGGCGCTCTTACCGTATTGATTCTCTTCCTTTACGTCGGCAGAGAGTTCATGGAAGTGGGCTATAATGAAAAGTTTGGAAACGGCAACGATATATATATTTATTACGGCGGCAAGTATATAGGCGGCTTTTACGATTATTTTTCGATAATCTTCCTGTTCATGTCCTACTTCATCATGGTTTCCGGGGCCGGTTCGACGCTTGAGCAGTATTATGGGCTTGAAAAGAATATCGGCTGTACAGCCATGGCTCTGGTAGTTGCCCTGACCGTGGTGCTGGGCTTAAGCCGCATCGTTCAGATTATCGGAAAAATCGGACCGGCCAAAGCTGGTCTGTTCATCATCATTGGTCTGTACGGGATTATTTTCTTCTTTGATGAAATTCCTGGCGCCAATGCAGCTGTGCCCGCCCTGGTTGAGTCCGGCAGACTGCTTCAGGCTTCACCTCACTGGTTCTTTGCCGCCCTGTCTTATGTCGGTTTCTGCATGCTCTGGCTCGGCGCCTTCCTGGCCTCGCTGGGCAAGATTTCCAACAGCGCCAAGGAAGCCAAGCTCGGCGCCACCTACGGAGCCATTCTCTTCTGTGTGGCCCTGCTGATTGTTATGTTCGGTTTGATGGCTGTGCTTGTGGTTTGGGATGTTGCCGGTACTCAGGTGCCTTCGCTTCTGCTTGCTGAAGCCATGAGCCCGCATATGGCCACAGTGTTTTCAATAATCATTGTGCTTGGCGTATATTCCGCCGCTGTGCCTCTGCTCTGGACCGTGGTGCAGCGCCTTGCCAAGCAGGGAACCAAGAAATATATGGGGCTGACCTTTGGGCTGGCCGCTCTGGGTGCAGTGATCGCTATTTTGATTCCTTTTGCCAAGCTGGTAAACTTTGTGTATGTGCTTAATGGATATGTAGGTATTTTCCTGCTTATTCTCATGATTGTGAAGAAGTTCCGCAACAGAGCCGCTTCACGCTAAGTTACCCAATCATCCTGCCGGGCCTGCTCCCGGCAGGATGATTCCACCGCAGACGTTATTCTCAGGGACTTTATTTAACGTCTGAGTTTGACAGAATTTTTTTAAAAAGCTTCCAACTTATTGGGGGGGCTGGTTAACATGCAGCAATGGCGCATCCTATAGGATGTTCGCATATTGACTGTTTCGGCAATAAAATAAAACCGAAGGCCCAAAAGCAGTCGGGCGTCAGTCACATGTCGGTTGCAGAAGCAGAAATCACTTGTCTTTGGATGGTATGCCCAAATGAAAGCGAATAACGAAATGCAAGAATCAAATCATCGCGTTTCCGCTGTTTCTGAAAAGAGCTTCCCCGGGTTTGTAATTTTCAAAAACTTTCCGGTAGCGAGCATTTTCTTCGATTTAAGCGATGGCGGAATTGTCTTCTGGAATCAGGCCGCCAGCAAGCTTACCGGTTACGATCCCGAATCATTCAGTCTGATTACAGATTTTGCTGACGCAATGATCCCTAATGGCGAAACATGCGAGCTTTTTAAAAAGTTGTTGTTTTTGCCCTTGCAGACGGATGAGGTGCAACGCACCCCAGTGACCTGTCTGACCAGCGAAGGGCGACCGTTTGTCGCTGAAATGCAGGTGTGGCAGACTACCGGTAATGACTACCCTGCCAATGCCCGGGTGCTGCATTTACTTGAGCTCGCTTCCAATGACCCTGTGGTAGAGCGCCTGCGCAAATACAGCCTTGAACTTAACAGTCGGATTAAAGAGAGCACAAGCGAGCTTGACCGACACAAACAGTGGCTGGCAATGGCCCTGGAAGGCAGCCGGGAAGGTGTCTGGACTATTGATTTCAAAGCCGACACTATGGAATTTTTATATACCAACCTGCTCAGCCTTCTGGGTTATGACTCAGAAGATATTGAAAATACTCAGATCTCATGGGATAATCTCACTCATCCTGATGATTTGCCGGAAGTGCACCGCCGCCTGCAGCAACATTTTGACGGGCTTACTCCTTTTTATGAAGCGGAATATCGCGCCAAAGCCAAAAACGGCGAATGGCGCTGGATTCTGGGGCACGGCAAGGTGGTGCGGCGCGACAGCGAGGGGCGGCCTCTGGAAGCCATAGGCACCCACATGGATATTGACCGGCTCAAGCGTACTGAAGAAAATTTGCGCAAGAGCGAAAGTCAGTTCAGAACTCTGGTGGAAAATGCCCCTGTGGCCTTGATTCTGGTGTCGCCGGACGGCAAGTTTCTTTATGCCAACCCACGGTTTACCGATCTGTCAGGGCATGATCACACCGAGTTTGATTCGATTGAGAACTGGTGGGCAGTGGCTTACCCCAACGCCGAGGCCCATGCAGAATTTTTAAGAAAACTGGAGGAAGGCAACCCCTTCCATACTGAGATTGTGGGCAGGGGCGATCTGGAAAAACAGGTTATTGTTCACTTTGCAAAACTGCCTGACGGTTCAAGCTTTATTGCATATGAAGATATCACCTCGCAGTCGATTTATGAGCGCACCCTGCTTAAGCGCGAAAAGGAACTGCATGAAAAATCGGAAAAGCTGGAAGAAATGAATGCTGCCCTGCGGGTGATTCTCAACCGGATGAACTCAGATAAAGATGAGCTTGAAAGCAAAGTTTATATGAACATCCGAGATCTGGTCATGCCTTATGTCGATAAGCTGGAAAGTATGACCCACAACGAGGTTCAGCAGTCTTATCTGAACATTATCAAGCAGAACCTGCAAAATATTGCATCATCGTTTGCCGTGCAGTTCTCCAAGCGCAATGTGAGCCTGACCCCGCGTGAGATTCAGATTGCCAATATGATTAATGAAAACATGAGCAACAAAGACATAGCGGCAATATTGTATATTTCTGAAAGTTCGGTCGAGTTTCACCGCCACAACATCAGAAAGAAACTGGGTCTGGTTGATAAGAAAGTAAATTTAAAAACCTATTTAAGGGGTATGCTCTAATTGCTCAGCGCTGGAGTGTAAGCAGGCTTTAATCAGCCTGCAAAACATACACAAACTTGGGGACCGAATGCATGGAGGCCACCTGCATAAAGGACTTTGGAGGTAAATATGTTTTTTGATTCATGGCTGCTAGATGGCTATGTATGGAGCAACATACTGTTGTTCATTTTGTCTGTTGTTGTATATTTTATCGGCGAAGCCCGCTCTAAAAGCCAGTAATCAGGGGGAGGTTAACTAATTATGATGGAAGCAACTACTGCTGGTAACTGGATTTATTTTAACTGGGCATTTTTCCTTCTGTCCGTTGCGGTAATGGTTTATGTAGGCTTTCGAGCCAAGCGTATTGCCGACAAAGACTCCGACGGCTTCCTGGTAGCCGGTCGTTCTCTGGGCGTGGTTGTTGGTACCTGCGCCGTTGTAGGTACCGGTTACTCCGGCTGGTGCTTCATGGGCGCCCCCGGCGTATCCTACGCCTACGGCCCGATTGAACTGCTGTTCAACTTCGGTTTCGCCGTGGCCCATACCATTGCCATCACCTTCTTTGCCGGGCATCTGCGTAAACAGGCTCACCGCATGAAGAGCAGCACCATTCCGGAATATATTGCGCAGTCCCATGCCACCACTGACAACATGGCCCGCACCCTGCAGTTCCTCACTGCTCTTCTGACCCTGCTGCTTCTGACCGTGTTCATCATCGGTCAGATCAAGGCCGTTGGTCTGCTCACCTCGCAGTGGCTGGGCATTCCTCCGTGGCTGGCATCCACCATCGTAATCAGCATGATTATCTTCTACACTGCTTTCGGTGGTCTGGCTGCGGTTGCCTGGACCGATACCCTGATGGTGTTCGGTATGTGTATCGCCTGTATTTACTGCGTGGGCGTATGTATTGCCGACACCCCGCTTATGGAAATGATTGATAAGCTGCGTGAAATGCAGAACGTTGACGGCGAAAACTTCATCGCCGCCTCCACCGCTTCGCCTTATGGCGGAACCAAGCTTGCGGCTTACTTCTCCATTCCTTACGCCTTCTTCTTCGCCGCGGTGCTGCCTTACATGGCCATGCGCTTCCTTGCCTTCAAGGACGACGCCCCGCTGCACAAGATGGGCCTGCTCTGCACCGTGCTCTGCATCATCCTGAGCATGATTCCCATGGTCGGTCTGTTCATGAAGCTGAAGATGCCCGACAACCCGATTCTGATGGAAAATGCGAACAGGGCCATGCCGATGTTCCTTGAGCACTATGTGCCCAAGCTGGCCGCTGTTGTGATCACCCTGTTCATTCTGTTCGCCATGCAGTCTACCGCTAACGGTCTGCTGCACACCCTGTCTTCCGCTCTGATGCACGACATGCGTCGCGCTGCCAGCAACTATGCGCCCACCACTCCCAAGCGCGCTGTTGCTCTGAACCGCTGGGGCGTTCTTGGCCTTGGTTTCCTCGGAATGTTCCTGACCTATGCGGTGCCTGACAACGTG
>JAFQMU010000226.1 GCA_017421085.1 Desulfovibrionaceae bacterium
AGGTTGTGGTTGTGCCTGGAAAACTGGTTAACCTGGTGGCCAACTGATGCGCCCGGCAACAGGATTTCCCCATATCTGCATTCAGTGCGGCAGGCCGCCATTCAGCGGCCTGTCTGCCCTGTTTTTGTTGCTGGCCTTACTGCTGCTTGGCGGCTGCGGTTATACTTTGGCCTCGGAAGAGCCTTCTGTTATTGGGAACGGAGAAAAAACAGTAAAGATTAAACGGGTTGAAAATCCTACTTTGTTCCCCTGGCTTTCTCACCTGATGCGAACCAGTCTGCATGATGAGGTTAATTACCGAAAGCTGGGCCGATGGATTGATTCCGGCGAGGCTGATTATGAGCTTGACGTGGAGGTAACCAGGTTTGAAATAAATGATTATGGCTATTCCCGCGAAGGGGCGAGCGTAATGTACAGCGCAGCCATGGTCATGGTTTTAACTGTATATGACGGCAGTACAAACCGCCAGGTCTGGAGCTCTGGCGGAGTCGGGCTGAGCCGGGTTTATGATACAGATAATGCTCAGACCGCCACCCGTGAGCTTTCCCGCGAACTTATCCGGCGTTGTCTGGACAGGATGCGCAACGTATTTTAATATCGGCTCAGCCGGCTTGGTTGTTGGGATGCTGGTCGACTTCTGCGGGACAGGGCAGTTTGAGCCGCCTGTCTTCAGGTTTAAGCTGCCTTTCAACTTATGATGCGGTATTCATACTGCTCTTAATGTAACGGGGAGGCGTCTGTGGCTGAATATGATTTTGGGGAAATTGTTGACCGGCGTGGGGAAGACGGCATCAAATGGAATTTATATCCCGATGATGTGCTCCCCATGTGGATTGCCGATTCTGACTTTCGCGCCCCCCGGGAAGTAGTTGAGGCTTTGCAAAAACGGGTGGAGCACGGTGTTTTCGGGTATACTGATTGTGAGAGCCCTGCTTTTGCAGAAGCCTGCGCCCATTGGGTTGATTCCCGTTTCGGCTGGGCTGCTTCTCCTGAATGGGTGACTTATACTCCGGGGGTTTGCGCGGGGCTGGCTCTTTGTGTAAAGGCCTTCAGCAGCCCGGGCGATCAGGTGGTGATGCTTACGCCCACCTACCCGCCTTTTTACTCCATTCCCCATGAAAACGGTCGTTACCCGGTTGCTTCTCCTCTTATCCATCGGGGGCTGGGCGATTATCAGATAGATTTTGCAGACCTGGAAAGCAAGCTTGCCCATCCCAGGGCGCGGCTGCTGCTGCTATGCAATCCGCAAAATCCGACAGGACGGGTTTTTACACATGAAGAGCTGCTCTGTATTGGCGAGCTTTGCCGCAGGTATGGAGTTTTGGTAATTTCCGATGAAATCCACTGCGATTATGTTTTTGCGCCGCATAAGCACATTCCGTTTCCTTCTCTTTCGGCCGAACTGGCTGAAATCAGCCTGACAGCGATAAACCCCAGTAAAACTTTTAATATAGCCGATTTGCATACAGCCGCTCTGATTGTCCCAAATCCGGTTTTGCGTCAGCGTTTACAGGCTGAAATTTCTGCAGCCAGTCTGGGCAGACATTCACTGGGCATAATTGCCGCTGTAACCGCCTACACGCAGTGTTCAGTTTATGCTGATGAAGTTCGCGACTATACCTTTGAAAATCTTAAATATGCGGTCGATTACATTAACGCATTCATCCCCAGGGTAAAAGCGTATCTGCCGGAATCCACCTATGTTTTATGGCTTGACTGCTCAGCCCTGGAACTGGACCAGGATAAACTGATGAGTCTGTTTCTGGAAAAGGGGCGTCTAGCTCTTAACTCCGGTGTCGACTATGGCCCTGAAGGCCTGCATTATGTCAGAATTAATCTGGCCTGCCCCAGAGCGCTGGCTGAAGATGGGCTGAAACGACTTAAAGCTGCGGTAGACAGCCTCTCAAATCAATAAGCGACTGGCTTAACCTTATAAAAGCTGTTGAAATCAGGCTTGTCTTTGGCTGCGCTTCTGTGTTGAGAACTTTGTTCTGTTTTATACATATTGTTGTGGGTTATGAAGAGCCTGGGCAGGGTAACAGAACAACATCCACGCCCAAGGTTGGTATTTTTTGCCTTCATGCAAACTGAGCTATAGTTTTCAGGGGGCAGGAGGGCGGGCACGAGCGGCCGGCTTTCTGAACTTTGAAACAGGATCCTTAACTCTGAGCAGCCAGTCATTTGCGCATATGCCGGTTTGCTCAATAGCTTTTGCTACAATACATGCGCAGGCTCTGGCGTCTTCCAGGGCATCATGGTGTCTGAATTCAAAATCCAGAAAACGGCTGAGATTGGCCAAACCAAAGCCGCCCCGGGCAAACTGAGGCCAGGCGCGTTTGGCTATCAAGCTTGAGTCGAGCCAGGTACAGTTGATTTCCGGCAGACCATAGCGGGCAGAGGCTGCGTTAATTGCCCCTTTATCGAATTTGGTGTGCGAAATTACCAGATTCCCTGCCAGATAATCATGAAGCTTGGGATATATCTCGGGAAATGAGGGAGCAGGCTCCACCATTTCCTGGCTAATGCCATGCACTTCAGTATTAAAGCAGTTAAAGCGCTCATAAGGATTGAGCAGGCTTTCCCAAAGCGGAGTTATTTTACCGAGTTTGTATTCCACCAGACCGATTTGACAGATGGAATGAAGATTATAATTGGCTGTTTCTACATCTATGGCAATAAAGTACATATGCAACCCGCATTGTTTACGGCTCAGAATAAATCACCTTAAGGCTAAGCAGCTATAATGTAAAGCTGGAGGAGCGACCTCGTTTGCCGAGCGGGTGTAAAAGTTTGCTGGAAAAGCCGGTTGTTTTCAGGTTTAATCTGAGGTGCGACTGATTTTATGATGTGTGTCAGAGTCAATCTTTAACCACTGGGAGAACATTGTTTTTCTGTTTTCCTGGGGACGCTCCCTGCTGAATTAATCGAAAAATGAGAACAGAAACTCAATAAAGCTTTCAGAACATTCCGACGCTTGCTGCCAGACTGGAGCGTGAAAAGTTATTTTTAAGCTGTGTATTTTTTGAAGTGAGCTAACAAAAGATTATCTGTCATTGATGCGGATCACAGACAGGACATAAAAAAGGCCCGAAAATTTCGGGCCTGAAATTTTTATGGCGCGTCTGGCATGATTTGAACACACGACCTACAGGTTCGTAGCCTGTTGCTCTATCCAACTGAGCTACAGACGCGCAGCCCGCCTCAGCGGCGTTGAGTTGTCTTATAAGTGAGCTTTCTATCCAAGTCAAGAAATATTTTAATTTTTTTCATTAACTTCAGACACGCGCTGCCGGGGCTGTTGCAGTCTGGTTGCAACTGCTCAGGCTCAGACAACCCTCCTTTAAGTTCGTTAGCCTTAAATGAGCAGGGCGCGCAGGATTACCACGTTATCCACGGGGACATCCTGGTGCATTCCCCTGTTGCCGGTTTCTACCTTGGCAATTTCATCTACTATATCCTGACCTTCGATTACTTTGCCGAAAACAGCGTAGCCCCAGCCGTCCTGACCGGGATAGTCCAGGAAGGTATTGTTTTTCACATTGATGAAAAACTGGGCTGTAGCCGAATGCGGGTCGGCTGTACGGGCCATGGCTACGGAGTATTTTTCATTTTTAAGCCCGTTGGCGGCTTCGTTTCGCACAGGAGGATATTGGGTTTCCTTCTGTTCCATATCTTCATCAAAACCGCCGCCCTGAATCATAAAACCATCTATTACCCGGTGGAAGATGGTTCCGTCATAGTGTTCGCTTTCTACATATTTCAGAAAATTCTCCGTAGTAAGGGGGGCACGGGCGGGGTCAAGCTCAAGAACAATATCGCCCATATTGGTTTCGAGCCGGACTTTGGGGGCGTCAGCGCATACCGCGTTTGCAGGAACAACCAGCACCAGCAGGGCAAGAATCATGATTTTCAGTATGGTTTTCATTACGTTTCCTTATTCGGAATAAATGGTTTCACCGCTTAAAACGGTGATATTGTTTTCCTGAAGAATGCTTATGGCCTCGTCAATTTTGTCGAAGCGGAAAATCATGGTCGCATTTTTATTTTTTGGGCGGATATATGCGTACATATATTCCACATTGACATCCCGGGTGCTGAACATTGAAAGAATCTGGTGCAGACCGCCGGGATGATCATTGACTTCTACGGCTACAACCATATTTCTGCCTACGGTAAAACCGTTGGAGCGCAAAGCCTCTTTTGCTTTCTCCGGGTTGTTCACAATCATCCGCAGGATGCCGAAGTCAGACGTATCGGCCAGAGAAAGGGCGCGGATATTGATGTCGGCTTTGGTAAGGGCGCTGGTTACTTCGGCCAGGCGTCCGGTTTTATTTTCCAGAAATATAGAAATTTGTTCAATCTTCATAAGTTCCCCATGGTTTTGGTTGCATGTGCTGCGCTTGGCAAAAAAGCAAGCATTGCTTTATTTTTAGCACTGCCGGGCGTTAAACACAAGTAAAACTATTGGCTGAAGCAATGCGCGGTTTACTGACTGGGCATTAAAATTGCTATGGGGTGTATTAAAGCCGGAGTTTTGGCATTCAGCAATTATGCAGGTGTTTATGGCCAAGTTCAAATTTAAGCTGGAGCAGGTTCTGCGCTATCGCGAGCAGCTGGAAAATCAGGCTCAGATGGCCTTTATGCGGGCCTGCATGGAGTTGGAAGCTCAGGTCAGACGTTTGAATGAATTGCGTGCCTCTCTGGCAAAAGAAGAAAATTTGCCCTACAAAAGTCCGGAGGAATTCTGGCTGCGTTCAAATTTCATCCGCAGCCTGAAAGAAGATATCGGCGCAGCAGAATTGAACCGGCAGCGCCTTGAGCTGGCGGTAGAGCGCAGACGGGCTGAGCTGGTAAAGGCTGGGCAGGAACGTCAGCTCCTGGATAAATTAAAAGATAAACAGGCGGAGCGCTATGCACAAGAACAGTTACTCCAAGAACAAAAAGAGCTCGATGAAGTCGCGTCCCTTAGGCACGAGGCTGAAGCTGTCTAGAATATTCCGATGCTTTGGCGTGGTCGCCGGTATTAAGCTGGCGGTGCTTGCTGCGCTTCTGTTTGATTTGCCCGGGAAAATGGCCGATGTGGGGCTGATGGCTGTCAATGAGCCTGTGCAGGAAGAGGTCGGAACGAGCATCCCTGTTTCCAGCGGAGTGGCTCATGCGGCCGGTCTGCTTGGCGATGGGGCGGATAATGCCACTTCTCCTGATGAAAACAAGTGTCAGGATTCTGTTGACCCGATGCTGCGCGAGGCCCTTGACCGTCGCCAGGTTGAGCTTGAACGCAGAGAACAGGATCTGCGTGTGCTTGAAGGGCAGTTAAATGAAAAGCTTGAAGATATGCAGGCCCTGGAGGGGCGCATCCAGATGATGCTTAAGGATGCTCAGGATCTTCAGGATAAGAAGCTTAAGCATCTGGTTGATGTATACAGCAATATGAAGGCCAAGCAGGCCGGGCAGGTGCTTGAAACTCTGGATGAGCGCACGGCAGTCAGAATTTTGGCAGGCATGCGCGGACGCCAGGCTGGTGAAATCTTAAATAACATTACTCCTGAGAAGGCGGCCCGTCTTTCGGAAATGCTCACCAGAATGCAGCTCCCCTTCAATTAGCAGCAGCTTTACATGGTGAAGGCAAATGAAGAGCAGGATCCGGACTTTCCGGTCCTGCTCTTTTCCGGTCTGTTCTCTGCGCTTTTTCTGAATTCATTCTTGATAAGTTATTTCTCAGGTAATAAGAATATATGGCCTTGGAGGGAAAGGCGAATTGGTACGCCCGATGAATTGTGCAGAGTCAGTGACATCTCTTTCTTTGGACAGCGACAGAACTTCTCTTCTGCTGCCGACAGAAAATTTTGGCAGGATTATGAAGACTTATACTTGGCAGACAGGGCTCAGGGCAACAAACTGCCGGGGGCCGGAAGGGGACTGATAATCATACCCTCCTTTCAGGTTCCAGCCTTCTTCATCCGGTTCAAACCCTGTTCCATTCAGCATAAGCAGCAGGACGCCGCCTTCAGGCAGATAAGGGCGGACATAGGGCAGCAGCTCCTGCCACGGCATGAAAGCGCGGCTTAAAATCAGATTTGCCTGTCGCCCCTGAGCGTTTTCCCGCTGCATAAACCCGGCGGCATCGCAGCGCTGCACAAAGGTGTTGGCAAGTTTCAGTCGGGCCAGAGTCGTTTGCAGAAATAACGCCCTCTTTTCTCTCAGTTCAATCATATGATACCTGCCTTCCTGCCAGAGGATGCGGAGCGGAATGCCCGGCAGGCCTGCTCCTGCCCCCAGATCCCAGCAGACAGGGGCGTTGGCGGGAGTTTTGGGGGCGGAGGGCAGATTCATCATAGTTTCTTCGCAGGGAGACGCAAATGAGTTGTGTCTGGAATCTGCGTTTGCTGCGGCAATATCCTCGACGGGATTGACAGAAGCGGTACTCTCCAGGTGCAGGGCGCTGATAAAATCTTTTAAATGAAAGCTGTCTGCAATCAGCTCAAGCATGGCGTCCTGCCAGCGGGTGCAGGCCGTGAGATTTATTTTTCTGTTCCATTTCAGCAGCAGCTCAAGATACTGACGCAGGGGAGCGGCGCATTCCGCAGCCTGCGTCCAGCCCTGATTGATGCAAAACCTCTCGAACTGCCCGGGGTCGATATCAAATGCCCCGGACACTTAGAACTCCTTACCCGGCACGATTCTGGTGCGGGGGTAAAATGCCGCCCAGGCAAACCACATTGATTCCACAGTATTCACAGGCGTAAGCTGGACATCGCGGAGTTTGCCCAGACTTCCTCTGCCCAGATTATTCCATTCGGTACGGGTTTGATCATCAACCATATAGCTGCCCGTCCATGAAAAGGTCAAGCTTTCCTTTTGCCCGGGCAGCTGTCTGTTAAATATGCGCACAGTATCCAGCGCCGGGTCATACATGGCCACCAGCGGGGTGATGCCCATGGTAAAATTGACCACCCCCAGCTTCTTTGCCTCCGCCTTGTTAACTGCTATGGCTAGATTGTCAAATTCGATGCAGACCATGCGTTCTTTGGGCTTGAGGCGTTTATCGGCATGAAGCAGCGGATAGTATACCTGCAGATTATCATAGTAACTGTCACTGTTCAGATATGACCCGTAAGGGTCGCGTCCGTAATTGCGCTTAAAGCCTGTATTGCGCGAAAGCACCAGACCTTCCGGGTAAGCTTTGCGGGCAAAGCCCCAGGTAGTCCAGAGTACCGGCAGGCGGGGCAGAGTTTTACCCTTGAACGGGCCGTCTATGGCCTGACCGGTAATTTGCGGCCACAGGGAGCCGGAATAATGATCGTAAAGAACGGAGTTGTTGTTCAGCAGCTCTCCGCTCACCCCAAGGCTGATGGGCCGCCTGCCGGCATGAAGGTTGTAAGCGGCCAGCGAACCGGTGATGGGGCAATAAGTGATGGCAACCGGTTTTTCATTGGACTCATCAAAAAATTCGTTGATTACTTCATGCCAGACCATAATCCGCTGAGGGTAAATGCGCATTACTCCATCGGGGAAGAACGGCGCCAGAAACACCACTTCCGCATCATCCATGCTCAGGGATGCATCGGATACGGACATGTAATTGGGCCTTACCAGCGCCGGAGCTGAATCTCTGGGCAGACCGGTATCAACGATTGCTTCCCTCAGTTCACGAAAAGGATCATCTTCTTCCGGCATATCGGTAGATGAAGTAGTTATCTGGGCAAACAGGGGGGTTGCTGTCAGGCAGACCAGGGCTGTAATCAAAATGCGAAGTATAAATAATTTTTTGTTCATATTTTTACTGTTCGGCGGAGCTTTTCCAGTGACCTGTCGAACCGGCGGAAACAATAATCGGTTGGGCCCGGATGGGCATCCGGTTTGCCCGGGCGGTTCCGATACTACCGGGAGTGATTGAGACTGTATTATTTCAGGATTTTTCCGATTGGGCAAGGGGAGCGGTAAAATAATCCAGGGGCGATGCATCTGCAATGCTTTGCCGGGCAACGATTAAGTATTTAAACCCCTGACTTGGACAAAGGGAACCCCTCTCGCCGGAAACGCCAGTCGCGCCTGGAGCCAAGATTAGATAAGCCATTTCTGTAGTAAAATAATCAGGCGGTGGGCGTAAATCAATTGCAATTATCCTCTTACAACTTTATAATAAAAGAATTAATAACTTAAGGCAGGTCGCTTTTTATGGCAACAGTGTTGGTTTGCGGCGGCGCAGGCTATATTGGTTCGCATATGCTTCGCGCGCTTGTTTCAGCTGGTTTCAGGCCGGTGGTCTTCGACAGCCTGGTCAAAGGGCATGTGGAGGCTGTTCCAGCGGATATCCCCTTAATCCGGGGTGATTTGCTTGATATACAGGCTTTGCGCCGGGTGTTCAGCGAATATGATTTTGAGGCTGTGCTGCATTTTGCAGCCCGTATTGAGGTGGGTGAGTCTGTGCGGGAGCCCGGCCTATACTATCAGAATAATGTTGGAGGGTCGCTGAACCTGCTCACTGTAATGCATGAATTTGGCGTGAAAAAGCTGGTGTTTTCCTCCACGGCGGCTGTTTATGGCAATCCTGTTCAGGAACGCATTTCTGAAAATCATCCCTGTATGCCCATAAATCCCTATGGCCGCTCCAAGTGGATGGTGGAACAGATGATTGAAGATTTCAGCTCTGCATTTGGGCTCAAAGCAGTATGTCTGCGTTATTTTAATGCAGCAGGGGCCGACCCCGGAGGAGAAATCGGAGAAGCTCACAATCCGGAAAGCCACCTGATTCCCAATGTTTTAAAAGCCGCCGTCAGCCTGAACGCCCCGGAAGACGACAGTTCCCGCTTTGAGCTGAATGTGTTCGGCAGCGATTACCCCACGCCTGACGGAACCTGCGTGCGCGATTATATTCATGTGTGCGATTTATGTCAGGCCCACCTGCTTGCTCTTAATTACCTTGACGACTTTGAAGGTAAAGCCGCATTCAATCTGGGCAGCGGTAACGGCTATTCAATTATGCAGGTAATTGAAGCTGCCGAGCGGGTGAGCGGCTGTAAAATTCCTTACAGCATCGGACCGCGCCGCCCCGGCGATGCCGCCGTGCTGGTGGCCGACAGCAGCCTCGCCCGCAGCGTGCTGGGCTGGAAGCCCGCTCTTGATGACCTTGATATGATTGTAAAAACCGCCTGGAACTGGGAAACGGGGCGTAAATACTAGGTGGCTGAAACAGTTTATAAACTTGCCGCATGTATTTTGCATTATGGGAGCCCGGAGCTGACTGAGCGGATATTTCTCCAGCTCAGAGATGAACCTGATGTCTTTGTTCTGGATAATGCCGCCCCCGAACCTTTTCCCGGCGCATGGGTCAGACTGCCGGATAATCTGTATTGGGCAGGCGCCCTGGAATGGGCCGCTGCCCATTTTGACGCTCAGGGCTATACTCATCTCTGGTTTTTAAATAATGACGCCTACTTTTTAAGCCGCAGCCCGATAATTAAAATTACCTTGCAGCGGCTGGCCCGTATGGAAAAGATGTTGGGCAGGGTGGGCATTTACACCCCGGCGGTCAGCGCCAGCCCATATCACCCGCAAATGGTGCAGAACAGGGCGGTTCAGTGCCGTCAGACGGCCGTGGTTGACGGAATTGCCCCATTGCTGAACCTGCAATGCCTCAGGGAAATCGGCGGAGTGGACGCCTCTGATAATCCGTGGGGCTATGGAGTCGATCTATGGCTTTCAGTGCGGGCCGGGAGGGCAGGATGGCTGAATCTGGTGGACAATCAGGTCGTTGTGCGTCACAACTATCATTCCACTGCCGCCCGTATTCACGGGTTCATGGAGCGGGCCGCTTTGGCTGAGGTCGCTTTTCTCAAAGCAAGGCTGGGGCGGGACTACAAAAATAAAATACAGGAGCTGCAGGCTGAATGTCGGGATATCAACAACCTGTAAAAGTTCATACCTATCCGCTAAGCGATGCTGAGCTGGAGACTCTTGCGCCTGATGCCGCCTCCGCCCGGGTGGATTTGCTGCGCCGGGTATTGAATTATCATGGCTGGCTTTATTATGTGCAGGACTCCCCTGAAATTTCCGACAGCGAGTATGACAGGCTGTTTAACGAGCTGCGCCGTCTGGAAGAAAAGTTTCCTCTGCTCATTTCTCCTGCTTCGCCCACAATGAGGGTGGGCGGAGCGCCGCTCTCAGAGCTGCCCCAGCGCCGACATGCCATGAGAATGTACAGCCTGGACAATGGATTTTCCGAGGCAGACTGGTTTGCCTTTGTGGAGAAGCTGGCCCGGCTTTCGTCTGAGGCTGCGTCCGGCAGTTTCTGGGTTGAGCCTAAAATGGACGGCCTCGCCATGGAGCTGATTTATGAAGGGGGAGAGCTGAGCGTTGCGCTTACCCGCGGCGATGGGGAGCTGGGAGAGGAAGTTACAGCCAATATGAAAACTGTGCGCAATCTTCCGTTGGTTCTTTCTTCTGTCAACGGAGATTTTCCCTCCTTGCTGGAAGTGCGCGGCGAGGTGGTGATTACCCGCAGTGAGTTTGAAAAGCTGAATATGCGCCAGCTTGAGCAGGGGGGCAAAGTATTCGCTAACCCCCGCAATGCTGCTGCCGGGTCTGTGCGTCAGCTTGATTCAAAAATCACGGCATCCCGTCCTCTGCGTTTTTTTGCCTATGGAGTGGGAAGAGCTGAGGGCGTCAGCTGGAGCGGCCAGCAGGAGCTGATGCAGGGATTGCAGGCCCTGGGTTTTGCTGTTCCCCCGCAGGCAAGGCTCTGTCATTCCGCCGCCTCTGTGGCGGAGGCCTATCATCTGATGGGAGAAGAACGGCACGAATTTCCTTTTGAAATAGACGGCATGGTAGTAAAGGTAAACTCTCTGGCTTTGCAAAATGAACTGGGGTTTACTGCCCGCGCCCCCCGCTGGGCTCTTGCCATGAAATTTCAGGCTGTTCAGGAAACGACACGCCTGAAGGCGATTGATATTCAGGTAGGGCGTACCGGCGTGCTCACCCCGGTGGCTGTGCTTGAGCCGGTGAGTGTCGGAGGAGTGGTGGTTGGGCGCGCCACACTGCACAATGAAGATGAAATTAAAGTAAAGGATGTGCGGGTGGGCGATCTGGTGGTGGTGCAGCGGGCCGGAGATGTAATTCCGGAAGTCGTGCGCCCTGTGCTGGAAGCCCGGTCCGCAGGAGTTCAGCCTTATCAGTTTGTAACCGTCTGTCCTTCCTGCCGCAGCCAGGCCCGACGTTTGCCGGGGGAGGCCGCCTGGCGTTGCGTCAATAAGTCATGCCCGGCGCAGGCGCTTGAAGGGCTTGTGCATTTTGTATCAAAAGGCGGGCTTGATATTGACGGCCTGGGGCGCAAAACCGTAGAACAGCTGTTCAATGCGGGGCTGCTGAAAAATCCTGCCGATTTGTTCAGGCTGGAACGTGAACAGCTTCTCCGCTTTGAAGGCATGGGGGAGAAATCGGCTGATAATCTGCTCAATGCCTTGCAAAGCGCGCTTAAAAACGTCATACTTCACCGGTTGATTGCCGCTTTGGGCATTCGCCTGGTGGGTGAGCAGACCAGCAGAACTCTGGCTTCCCGTTTTTCGTGTCTGGATGAGCTGGCTGCAGCCGATGTTGAGACTCTGACCTCCCTGCCTGATGTGGGTCTGGAAATTGCTGATTCTATACGCGCCTTTTTTGACAATGCAGCCAACCGCGAGCTGGTGGCAGAGCTAAAGGCTCTGGGGCTTGACCCGCAAGAGGGTCTAAAATCAGCCCCGATCAGAGAAACGCTGCTTTCAGGCAAACGCATTGTGTTTACCGGCAAGCTCACCCGTTTGGGGCGCACTGAGGCGGCTGAAATAGCGCGGGCTGCCGGAGCGCAAATTGGCGACAGCATTTCCCGCAAGGTTGATCTGCTTGTGGCCGGATCCGATGCCGGGAGCAAGCTGGGAAAAGCGGACAGGCTGGGCATTGAAATTATTGATGAGGAAGAGTTTCTGCGTCGGGCCGGTTTGAGCGAAGTTTCGTCAGACGATGGGCGCAATAATAATTTTTTAGGACAGCATTCATTATTTGGAGATAAAAATGGCAATTGAAATTATTGTTACCGGCGCCGCCGGCCGGATGGGCGGCACAATTTGCAGAGGGGTTCTGGCCGATGAAAATTTGAAGCTGGTTGCCGTGATTGAGCGGCCCGGTCAGGAAAAAGGTCTGGAACAGTGGGAAAGCGCGTTTAAAAGCACTTCGCTGGAAGAGACCCTTCCAAAGTTTCCAGGTGCAGTGATTATTGACTTTACCGCAAGGGAAGCAAGCGTGCCTAATGCAAAAATTGCCGCAAAACATGGAAACCCTCTGGTCATGGGAACCACTGGTCTCACTGCTGAGCAAAAAGAAGAAATTGCTGCCGAAGCCGTGAAATCTCCCATTTTCTATTCGCCCAACATGAGCATCGGGATGAATGTGCTGCTGGCGGCGCTGCCCATGCTGGTTCAGCTTCTGGGTGATAATTATGATATGGAAGTAATGGAAATTCACCATAAATTGAAAAAAGACTCGCCCAGCGGCACGGCCCTGCGTCTGGCCGAGGCGCTTGCAGCTGCAAAAGACTGGAAACTGGATGAAGTTGCCAATTATCACCGGGAGGGAA
>JAFQMU010000227.1 GCA_017421085.1 Desulfovibrionaceae bacterium
CTTTACAACCTCAACCAGATGCTTAACTTTTTCAATCATCCCGCGAACAGCAGGGGAATCTTCAAATTCCTTTTCCTTGCGAATTCTACGAAGGCCCATGGCGTCCAGCGTCTTGCGCTGATTCGGGCTGCAACCTATGGGGCTGCGAACAAGTCTAACCTTTATCATCGCTATTACCTTCTTATTATGCCGCCCTATTTACGGGGAGCGTGCAGGGTTTTACCCCTGAGTTCGGAGACTTCTTCAGCACTGCGCAGTGAAGCAAGTCCGGCCATGGTGGCCTTGATCACGTTATGCGGGTTGTTGGTCCCAATCGCCTTGGAAAGCACATCGCGAATACCGGCAGCTTCCATTATCGCACGCACCGCGCCGCCAGCGATAACGCCAGTACCTTCAGAGGCAGGAATCAACAGCACAGAACCAGCCCCGAATTTGCCGAGCACCTGATAGGGGAGGGTACCATCCAGAACAGGAACCTGAATCATGTTACGTCTGGCGCTTTCTGTGGCCTTGCGCAGGGCTTCAGGAACTTCCTGAGCCTTGCCGAGACCAAAGCCTACGCTGCCGTTACCGTCACCCACAACAACAAGAGCACTGAATGAAAACCGGCGACCACCCTTAACAACTTTGGCTACTCTGTTCAGGGCTACTATCTTTTCAACAAAACCTACTTCATTAGTTTCCATGTAAGTCACCTTTAAAATTCCAGTCCGCCTTCACGAGCACCATCAGCAACAGCCTTAACCCGCCCATGATACTTATATCCGTTACGGTCAAAGGTCACGGCAGCAATGTTCTTCTCTTTGGCAATGCGTGCAATTTCCTGACCAACTTTGGTTGCACCTTCAATATTCAGGTGAACACCGCTGTCGGACTTACCAAGGGAAAGGGTTGATGCAGCCGCAAGAGTTACGCCAGCTTCATCATCCACCAGTTGGGCATAGATGTGAAGATTGGACCTGTACACAACGAGACGGGGACGTTCGGGACAACCGGAAATCTTCTTGCGGATGCGCACCTTGCGCTTAATCCGGGCGTCATGCTTTTTCATATGAGTTTAACCCCGCTATTTATTTTTTACCAGATTTACCGGCCTTGCGGCGAATCTGTTCATTTTCGTACTTGATGCCCTTGCCCTTATAAGGTTCGGGCTTGCGCAGACGGCGAATGCTTGCAGCAACTTCGCCCACCTTGGCCTTGTCAATCCCGGAAATAGTAAGTTTATTACCTTCAACGTTGGCTGTGATACCCTGAGGCAACTGGAATATCACCGGGTGGGAGAAACCGAGAGACATTTCAACAGCTTCACCCTTCACAGCAACGCGGTAACCCACCCCGTTGAATTCGAGCACTTTGCTCCAGCCTTTGCTCACTCCGTCAACACAGTTAGCCAGAAGAGCCCTGCGCAGGCCATGCTGAGAGCGAGAAACTTTGGAATCATCCTTTCTGGTAATAACTACCTGGCCACCTTCCACTTTATATTCCACAGCTTCATGACGAGGGGTGGTGATTGTGCCTTTAGGACCCTTCACTTCAATGGCAGCGTCCAACACTTTCACCTCAACCCCGCCAGGAATAGCGATGGGCAATTTACCTATTCTGGACATACTTGCACCTACTACCAGATTTCACAGAGAAGTTCGCCGCCGATGTGCTGTTCTTTCGCCTTGGCGCCGGAAATCACACCCTTGGAGGTGGATACGATACAAATACCAAGGCCATTCTGCACATTTGGCACCCCAGCCGCGCTTACATATATGCGGCGACCGGGTTTGCTGATCCGCTTAAGGCCGGAAATAACACCTTTACCGCCAATGTACTTCAGGCCGATTTTGATGTCACGGTCTTCAACGGACACATCTTCCACATAGCCTTCATCCCGCAGGATATTGGCAATGGATTCCTTAATTTTCGAGCGCGGCACACTCACTTCCTTGTGCAGGGCCAAGTGTGCGTTGCGGATACGCGTAAGCATATCTGCAATAGGATCAGTCATCATAGTTGTTATTCTCCTGAAAAATTATGACTTACCAGCTCGATTTGCGAACGCCGGGCAACTCGCCGCGCAACGACATGTTGCGGAAGCAGATACGACAAATGCCAAACTTGCGCATAAAGGCGCGCGGGCGTCCACAAATGGGGCAACGATTATAGGCGCGCACAGAAAACTTGGGCTTTCTGGTGGCCTTTACTTCCAAAGCTGTACGTGACAAAGCTTTTCTCCTTACTTTCTAAAGGGCATGCCAAGCTGATCAAGAAGCATTTTCCCTTCGCGGTCGGTCTTGGCAGTGGTAACAATAGTAATATTCATACCCTTGGGGTTATCGATTCTGTCAATTTCCAGCTCGGGGAAAATGGCATGTTCCTTAATGCCCAGGGTAAAGTTGCCCCTGCCGTCAAAGCCGCGGTCAGAAATGCCTCTGAAGTCGCGTACGCGCGGAAGAGCAAAGTTGAACAGTTTATCCAGAAAATCCCACATTCTGTCATGCCGCAAAGTTACACGACAACCAATCGGCATGCCTTCACGCAGCTTAAAGGATGCAATAGACTTCTTGGCGGTGGTGATTACGGCTTTCTGACCGGCAATAAGCAAAAGTTCCTGAACGGCTTCTTCCATAAGCTTATTGTTCTGGCTCGCAGCGCCAAGGCCAATGTTGAGGGAAACCTTCTCAAGCCCGGGAACCTGCATGGAACACTTGTAATTAAATTCCTGCTGCAGGGCCGGCACCACTTTATCCCTGTAAATTTTCTCAAGACGCGTCATGGCTTATCTTCCTAAGTCTTAGTGCTACGCTATTACTTCGTTACATTTTTTACAGAAACGAACTTTCTTGCCATCTTCGGTAAAGCGGTATCCTACGCGAGTAGGTTCGGCACAGGCGCTGCATACCAGCATTACGTTGGAAATGGCAAGCGGCATTTCTTTGTCCTGAATACCGCCGGCCTGCTGACGATAGGGGTTGGGCTTGGTGTGGCGCTTGGCAACGTTTACCTTTTCAATCAGCACGGTTTCCTTCTTGCGGTTAACCTTGATGATTTTGCCGATTTTGCCCTTGTCTTTGCCGGCGATTACCATCACTTTGTCATCTTTACGGATTCTATACTGTCTCATGACCGTAAACCCCTATAATACTTCCGGGGCAAGAGAAATAATCTTCATAAAGTTTTTGGCGCGCAGTTCGCGGGCAACAGGTCCGAAAATACGGGTGCCCACAGGCTCGCCCTGCTTGGAAAGCAGAACCGCAGCGTTGGTATCAAACTTAATATAAGATCCATCTGCCCGACGAATTTCTTTAGCTGTGCGCACAATCACCGCATCCATCACATCGCCCTTTTTCACCTTGGCGTGGGGCATGGCTTCCTTTACAGAAACCACAATGATATCGCCAACCGTGGCATAGCGGCGCTTGGAACCCCCAAGCACTTTAATGCAGGCAACTTTCTTGGCGCCGGAGTTATCCGCAACCTGAAGAGCAGTTTCTACCTGAATCATAACTGACCTCTCTATAATGTCGAGCTGTTACTACAGGCTCTTTTCCACAATGGATTCCAGATGCCAGCGCTTGGTGGCGGACATAGGCCGGAACTCGACAATTCTCACCACGTCCCCCACACTGCACTCATTATTGGGATCATGAGCGGTAAAACGCTTGCGGCGGCGCACATACTTTTTCAGCAGGGGGTGCATGACCTGGGTTTCAACATTCACAATAATGGTCTTGTCATTCTTGTCGGAAACCACAACGCCGACAAGTTTTCTACCTTTGGTATTTAGGATAGCGGCCATAGTTACGCTCCCTTCTTCATTAAAGTAAGTATACGCGCAATGGTACGCTTCTTTGCCGGAATCTGAGCTGTATTTTCCAACTGACCGGTAGCATGGCTGAAGCGCAGATTCATCAGTTCCTGACGGGCAGCCGCAAGCTTCTCTGCCAGCTCTTCCTGCGAAAGCTTTTTAAGTTCTGCAAGTTTCATAACTAGATGATCTCCTTAGTCACGATAACTGTTTTCACAGGAAGCTTGTGCGCGGCGCGGATGAGAGCTTCCTTGGCAACATCGAGACTCACGCCGTCTATTTCATAAAGCACGCGACCCGGTTTAATCGGAGCCACGAAGCCTACAGGGGCGCCCTTACCGGAACCCTGACGGGTTTCAAGCGGTTTGGCGGTGATGGGCCAGTCAGGGAAAACGCGAATCCAGATTTTACCCTGACGCTTGATGTGGCGCATTACCGCAATACGGGCCGCTTCGATTTGCTGCGAAGTAAGTTTGCCATGCTCCAATGCCTTAAGACCGATAGTGCCGAAGGAAATCACGCTGCCGTTGATGGCCATGCCTTTATTGCGGCCCTTCATGCGCTTACGGAATTTTTGTCTTCTTGGACTCAACATTACTGCTGTACCTCATTGTCCAGAATTTCGCCTTTGAAAATCCAGACCTTAACGCCGATAATACCGTAAGTGGTGGTGGCAACGGCGTAACCATAATCAATGTCGGCCCGCAGAGTATGCAGCGGCACGCGGCCGTCGCGGTACCATTCGGAGCGGGCAATTTCAGCACCAGCCAGACGCCCGGAGCAGGCGATTTTAATCCCTTCCGCACCGAACTTGCGGCTCATCAGCACCGTGCGCTTCATGGCGCGGCGGAAAGCCACCCGGCGCTCAAGCTGCATGGCCACGTTCTCGGCCACCAGCTGGGCTTCAAGCTCAGGACGACGAATTTCATTAACCTCAATGGAAAACTCACGCCCAAACTTCTGCTTGAGATCGGAACGGAGTTTTTCAATTTCCACACCCTTGCGACCGATAATGATGCCGGGACGGGCGGTGGAGAGAATCAGCCTCACTTTTGCGCCATGGCGTTCTATTTCGATTCTGGCAAGACCGGCATGATAAAGAAGTTTCTTGATGAAGGTCCGGATCTTATGATCTTCGAAAACATAAGCCGGATAATCCTTCTTGCTGTACCAGCGTGACTGCCAGTTTTTGTTATACCCCAGGCGAAAACCAAAAGGATGTACTTTCTGACCCATAATTAACCTTCCAATATCACAGTAATGTGGCTGGTTCGCTTAAGAATCCGGTTGGCACGACCCATGGAGCGCGGCTTAATCCGTTTCCAGATGGGACCGTCATTAACCACCACCTGCTTCACCTGCAAAGCGTCCACATCAGCGCCAATCTGCTGCGCGTTCGCAACAGCCGAATACATCACTTTATAAATAATTTCAGCTGCCTTCTTGGGGGTGAAACGCAGAATGTTCAGCGCATCTTCCACCGGCAGGCCATTCACATTGCGGGCCACAAGGCGCGCCTTGCGAGGCGATATTCTAGTAAACTTCAAAGTAGCTCTGGATTCCATTCTAGTCACCTTTATTTCTTGACAGCTTTAGATTTCTTGTCGCCAGCATGTCCATGGAAGGTGCGGGTAAGCGAGAATTCGCCCAGTTTGTGACCAACCATGTTTTCGGTGACGAATACTGGAACAAACTTTCTGCCGTTATGCACCGCGAAGGTAAGGCCGACCATCTCGGGCAGAATGGTGGATCTGCGCGACCAGGTCTTGATTACCCTACGGTCATTGTTGGCAACGGCCTGCTCTACTTTTGCAAACAGATGGCCATCCACAAAGGGGCCTTTTTTCAGCGACCTAGGCATATCTTACTCCTAACTTCTATCGACGGCGCTTAACAATAAGCTTGGACGATGCTTTTTTACGATTTCTGGTCTTATAACCCTTAGTAGGCATACCCCAAGGCGATACCGGATGACGACCGCCGGAGCTGCGCCCTTCACCACCGCCGAGCGGGTGGTCGATGGGGTTCATGGCAACACCGCGCACCTGAGGCCTGCGCCCAAGCCAGCGGTTACGCCCAGCCTTACCAAGGCTGATGTTTTCATGGTCAAGGTTGCCAACCTGTCCAATGGTAGCAACACAGGCAGTGAGCACCTTGCGGATTTCGCCGGAGGGCATACGCAGAAGCGCATACTTGCCTTCTTTTGCGGTAAGCTGGGCATAGGCCCCGGCGGCACGGCAGAACTGCCCGCCGCGGCCGGGATGCAGCTCAATGTTATGCACAACGGTACCTACAGGGATATTGTTAATCTGCATTGCGTTGCCCGGTTTGATATCAGCATTGGGACCGGCAAGCACCTGATCACCCTGCTTCAACCCGTTGGGTGCAATAATATAACGTTTTTCACCGTCTGCATAGTGCAAAAGAGCAATACGGGCAGTGCGGTTGGGGTCATATTCAATATGCGCCACCACAGCCGGAATTCCGGCCTTGTCGCGCTTAAAGTCAATAATGCGGTAAAGACGCTTATGCCCGGCGCCTCTGCGACGGGAGGTCACGCGCCCCACATTGTTTCTACCGCTGCGTTCGGGTTTGCCGTGCACCAGAGAACGCTCATAACCGCTGCGGGTAATCTCTTCATAGGTAGAAACAGTCTGGAAGCGACGGCCAGCGGAAGTCGGGTTTAACTTACGTACGGGCATTGCTTATACCCCCTCAAAGAAATCAATTTTATCGCCTTCGGCCAAAGTAACGTAGGCTTTCTTATAACCGCTGACTTTACCGATGACTCTGCCATGACGCTGCCTGGGTTCAACCTTGCGGTTAACCACGTTGACGTCAAGCACTTTAACGTTAAAGGCTTTTTCTACAGCCTTGCCAATCTCAATCTTGTTGGCCTGCTTATTTACATAAAAAGCTATTTTGTTTTCGCCATCGCGAAGCAAGGTCGCTTTTTCAGAAATAATCGGCTTAATCAAAATTTGCGTATAATCCATGATGCTATCCCTTAGGCTTCACACTTTTGACTGAAGCGGGCTTCCAGCGGAGCAACGCTTTCTTCCAGCAGCACCAGTTGAGGATGACGCAGAATATCGAAAACAGTAAGCTGACTTGCAGTCATCACAGTGATGCCGGGTACGTTGCGGGCGGAAAGCTTCAGATTGGTATTTTCAGCCGGAGCCACCACCAGGGCCTTGGCAAGACCAAGATTGCCGGCAACCTTAACAAATTCCCTTGTTTTAATCTCAGGGAGATCAATAGCCTTTACAACCATCAGGTTATTTTCGGCAAGACGCGAAGACAAAGCCATTTTCAAGGCCAGACGACGCACCTTTTTATTTACCTTGAAGGAATAATCACGGGGCTTGGGGGCAAAAAGCACCGCACCGCCGCGCCACAGAGGCGAACGTGTCGAACCGGCACGGGCGCGCCCGGTACCCTTCTGGGAATAAGGTTTCTTACCGCCGCCTGAAACCTGGCCGCGCTCTTTGGCGGCATGGGTACCTACGCGGTAAGCTGCGCGCTGAGCCCGCACTACCAGATTGAGGATTTCGGGGCGCACAGCCACTTCAAAAATATCGGCCTGGAGATTAATCTCGCCCGCTTCCTGCTTATTCTGATCATATATCTTTACGAGAGCCATTTTCCAATCTCCCTACTGCTTCTTAACCATTACCAGACCGCCCTTGGGGCCGGGAATGGAGCCTTTAATCAGAATGACATTCTCTTCCGGACGAACTTCCACGATCTGAAGATCGACTATGGACACGCGCGCATCGCCCATGTGACCCGCCATTCTCTTATTCTTGAATACGCGACCCGGGAAGGTATGACAACCGGTAGAACCAGCCTGACGATGCACCTTTTCGGCGCCGTGGCTGTCGGGAGCGCCCCGGAAGTTCCATCGCTTCATGGGACCGGCATAACCCTTACCAATGCTGCGGCCGATTACAGTAATGAAGTCGCCGCGCTGGAAAATATCCACAGTAATGTCCTGGCCCACCTCATATTCACTGGGTCCCTGCAGACGAATTTCGCGCAGGGTACGGCAAAGCCTGTCGGCCTTGGACAGATGCCCCTTCAGAGCCTTGTTCAGATGCTTTTCCTTGCCTTCGTCATAACCGATCTGCAGGGCATCATAACCATCTTTTTCCCGATTCTTAACCTGAACAACAGGACAGGGACCGGCCTCTACCACAGTCACGGGAAGAACAGCGCCGTCAATATCAAAAATTCGGGTCATGCCCAGCTTGCGGCCGATAATTGCCAATTTTTCTGCCATGATAATTCACCGCCTTAAAGCTAGAGCTTAATTTCAACATCAACGCCGGCGGGCAGCGAAAGCCTGCCGAGCGCGTCAACGGTTTGCTGGGTAGGCTCAAGAATATCCATCAAACGCTTATGAATGCGCATTTCGAACTGCTCACGTGATTTCTTATCCACATGCACGCTGCGGTTTACAGTATACTTGTGGATATTGGTGGGCAGAGGGATGGGGCCGGCAACGCCTGCACCCGTGTTGCGGGCCGTATCCACAATTTCGGCTACAGCCTTGTCTAAAATGCGGTAATCGTAAGCCTTGAGCTTAATCCTGATACGATCACTGCTTACTGTTGTCATCTCTTCTCTCCGTATCTCAAAAGACGCTTTTGGCCTTGCCTGCCGAACCATTTCGGCGGCCAGTATTCCTCACCAGGGCGAAACCTGAATGGCACTACCGGTCCAGGTTTCTTTAACCGGGGAACTTCGCCTCAAACAGCTCACTGCGAGTGGGCTACAGAAGAATGATCGTTTTGGGCAGCCAGGCTGACCAAAACAGGACCTCTCCCTTCACAGCCTCTTTCATCACAGCACTTTCAACAAAGCTCCATGCGAAGGTATATCCTACGTTTGACAGCCTGACTTTAAAAGGTCAGGTGGTCCGCAGGGGTCACCAAGGGGCGGAATACTCCGCCAACTTCACTACCTTACAGCCCGGCACATCAAGCCTTGGCGGGCTGGAACGGCGCACAAACAAATGCGGCAACGCCTGCAATTTCAAAACAACGCTACCGTTTGAGCGGCGCGCTGTCTGCGCTTGGAGGGTTGCACCCTCCCTCCCCAGCCGTTACGGGGAGTTCCCAACCTTGAGTTATGGCTGATAGGCCATCCTACAAGACCAGAGCGACTTAATACCCCTGTCAGCCAATCAAGTCAAGTACTTTTTGCAAATTTCCATTAAACTTTATTTTGCCGCACTGCTTCCAGCAAATCCATTACAATGAAAATTTTAAATCAAATTTGTCAGTAATTCCAGCTCATCCCCAAATTTGAAGGACAGGTTGCTGCAAAAAGCTGTAGACATTCGCCCGGAAATATGTTTGTTATGCCCTGCCGGGCAACCGGCAAGGGCCGATCTGAAACTGTTTCCCTAAGCGGTGCATAAGGCAGTTTCAGACCAGGCCCTTTTTATTGGGCCATAAAAAATTCCCATCATTAATATCATTTGGTTGTTCCATAGGGCTGAACCGCCGATTTCCTTTTACTTCACTCTGGTCAAATTGCAAAATCTGCGCTAAATTATATTGTGGAGTATATTTGTGAATAAAAATCATCGGCATATTCGTCTGACAGGCGCAGCTCACCGGCTTGCTTCATTGCTGCTGCTGATCTGTCTTGCCTGCGGTTCAGCCCAGGCACAGGGCATTGTTTTTTCCGGTCAGAAGGCAAACGCCCTTCCGGTGCAGTTCAGTCATTCAGTCTATCGCCTTGACTCGGATCCGCAGGCCCGGCTGATCGCGCTTGAGTTTACGCCTGTTCACGGTCACTACGCCTACGCCAATGATCCGGGGGAAGCGGCAGGCCGCCCCACCAGCGTGAAACCGATTTTCAAAACCGCTCCGGACCTCCCCCCCCCGGATTACAAACTCATTTACCCCCTGGGAAAGCAAATTGCGGATATTTATTCCGGAGGAAAACAGGTAAATGTGTATGACGGCCCCACTTCTATTTTTATAGCTGTTTACCCGGCTAAAGAAAATGGCCTTTCAGACGCTGTGCCCAGCCGGGAAGACCCCGCCGCCTCGGCCGACTCTACAAACGGGATATTCACCAATGGCAGGCTTGATGTTGAGTTGGAAGTTCAGATGCTCATCTGTTCCCTCACCAACTGCACCCCGGTAAAAAAACTCATTCCTGTAAAGCTTGCCGCCGATGCCTCTCTGGCCTCGGCTGAGGCTCAGCCTTGGTGGCCTGAATATGCCGAAGCCCTCAAAATAATTCAAAACACCATGCCTGCCCTGAGCCCGGTGTACGACTCGCCCGGGCTGGAAATTGAAAGCTTGGGAAAGGCCGTGTTTTTCGGGCTGATTGCAGGTTTAATCTTAAATTTCATGCCCTGCGTGTTCCCTGTGGTCAGCCTGAAGCTGCTTTCATTCATCATAGCCCTGGGTCAGCCCGATGCCGAGAAGCGCATCCGCGCCTTCCGCCATCAGAATCTGATGTTTTCGCTGGGGGTGCTTGTCTGGTTTTCACTGCTGTCAGCCCTGCTTTCGGCCATGGACTTGCTGTGGGGGCAGATTTTTCAAAGTCAGATAATGGTTCTGGTCATTCTGCTGCTGGTGTTTGCCCTTACCCTCAGCCTGTTTGGGCTGTTCATGCTTCCTTCATTCGCCTTCAGAGAAAAACAGGGCCAAATGAGCAAACGCAGCGCCTTTATTACCGGAATGCTCTCCACCTGCCTCGCCACCCCGTGCAGCGGTCCCTTGCTCGGCGGGGTGCTGGGCTGGAGTTTCAACCAGTCGCAGCCCACTCTGGGGATTGTTTTTCTGGCGGTAGGCCTGGGCATGGCCAGCCCCTATCTTTTTCTGGCGCTCTTCCCCAAAATGGGGCGCTATTTTCCCAAGCCGGGTCCCTGGCTCGCCAGACTGGAAGTATCCCTGGGCTTCTTTTTGCTGCTTACCTGCGTCTACCTGTTCAGCCTGCTCACCAGCGAAATGAAAATGGGGGCCGGGCTGGGGCTGGCTCTGCTCTTCTGTCTGGGCCTGCTCTGGGGCAGAAGGCAGAATGCTCACGGAATGAACATTATTTTCTACTGGCGCTCACTTCTGGCCTGTGTTCTGGTTTTGGCAGCATTTATGGTCATCTGGAACCATGTGCTCTTCAGAGAAAGAGAAAATCGCTGGGTTCCCTATTCAGAAGAACTGTTCATGCGCGAAAGCTCACAAAAAAACATCGTAATTGACTTTACCGCTGACTGGTGCCCCAACTGCAAGCTGCTTGAGCGCACGGTTTTCACTGAAGAGCGGATGGAAGAATGGGAAAATAAATATAATGTACTGTTCATGCAGGTTGACCTGACCCATGACAACCCGGCGGGTTACGCCCTGCTCTCGGCCCTGAACAGCAGCAGCATTCCTGTTGTAGCTCTTTTCCCCCGGCAGGCAGACATCGACGCCCCCCTTTCTCCCATTGTTTTGCGCGATCTGTTCGGCCCGGCCCGCCTGGAAGAGGCTGCGGAAAAGGCCTGGTCAAACCCGGACGGATAAGACCGGAGCGTCAGACAAACCCTGTTGCGCAAACCGCTGTCTGCTGTTAAATAATGGCCTGGCGAGGTAAATAATGACTCGAAAACAGTGTTATATTCTTCTGGGGATAAGCGAGGGCAGCAGCCTTGACGAGGTGAAGCGGGCCTACCGCAAACGCGCTTTCGAGTTGCACCCCGATCTCAACCCCGCCCCTGATGCCGGCAGAAAATTTCAACAGCTCAATGAAGCCTATGTGCTGCTGCTGAGCTTTCTTGAAGAAGAAAACAATTTAAGCGCCCATGTCAGACGCTTTGCCGGGTTTGCCAGAAAACAGCCGGAAGCGGGCGCAGCCCCCTCCCAACCGAGGGAGAACCCGGCCCGCCCCGGCCCGACAGACGGAAATTTCAATTCCGCATCCGATCCGGCCCAAAATCGGGGGAAAAACACTGAATCATCCGGGCCAGGCCGCCAAAATTCCGGAGCAGGCGCCACTCAGTCGGCTTCCGCCCGGACGGCCAGACAAACCGCCGGTCAGAGCAGTCCTCCCCCCCCAGGACAGGGGCTTTTTTTCAATAAATCGGATGACGAATCGCACTTAAGCCGGGAAGAAGTGCTTTCCGGAGTTCTGCGCGACCCGTTCGCCCGCCGGGTATTTGAAGATATTTACAGTGAAATAAGACAAAGCGGCAGAAAGGCCGGAGAAATTATCCAGAAAAGCGGCCGCGACATTGCGGAACTCTTTCCGGCCCGAAGCGCCCGTGGTGTGGTCAACTCAGTTAAAGGCTGGCTGCGCCGCCAGATAGACGATGAACAGACTGTTGCAGTTCCCGTGCACAGTCTGCGCCCGGGAATGCGCATCCGCCTGCAGATTCAGCAGGGCATGTCGGGAGAGGTGCAGAACATAGAGGTGACCATTCCCCTGGATTACACGCCAGGCAGGCCGGTGCGTCTGAAAGGACTGGGCAAAAAAATAGGTCCATGGCTGGGTGACTTATATTTAAGAATTGTTCCAAAAGACGCCTGACCCCGTTACAGGGCAGGCCCAGGCCCAAACGAAACGGCGGACGACCTTCAGACATCATTCCCGCCGGGGCAGGGCATACAGGCCTTGGCCGCTGCCTGTCTGAAACAGGCCCGGGGGTTGGCTGTCTGGATTTTTACAACGATATCCGCTTAAACAGGAGACACCATGTCTTTTTTATCGGGCAGCCCGCTGAAAACAGCATTACGCTGCATTCTGATTCTGATATTGGCAATGATTGGAGCAGGCCTGCTTTATTCCGATGAAATAGGCCAAATTTACCGCGACTGGAAAACCGGAGGAAGCTCTGAGGAGAGCATCGCCATCCCCCAGCCCCCGGGTGTGGATAACCCGGAAATAAATGCGCCTTCCCCCAACCCTGCTCCGCAGGCTTCCAGCGGGCCCGGCTACGGCCTGCCAGATCCTTCCGGTATTTTTGAGCAGACAGTTCCTGGTTCGCATCTTGCCATGTCTGCCCCCGATGAACTTAATACGCCTGCCTCGGAGACAGATAGCGACACGGCAGGGCGCGATATCAATCTCCAAGATGAGGAAAACGTTCTCCTGTCTGAAGGAGAAAACGCCTCAGCAACGCCTCTTACCTCCAGCCGGGAAGACGCTTCTTCCCCGGTATCAGAGTCCGAACCTGTAGGCGGCATGGAAATAATCACCTCCAGCGGGCAGCGGGTGCAGGTGGGCGGCACCGCCCCATTACAACATCAGGACAGCATCATTACCCGGCGTTACATTTATGATCTGGCCGGATTTCTGGTAAACGCCTACTATCCGCCCGGAACCCATCGAAATGCAGTGAAAAACGGCTACATCAACGCCTCACTGCTTAATCTCAATGTTCATTACGGGGCGGACACCCGCCGCCACTTCGGACGCGCCCGGGCGGCTGTTTTGCGCTATGTGCTTTCTCCCTCCATGCTGGAAGGGCTGTACAGACTGTATAAAAACGACTTTCTGAACGCCATGCAGGAGCTTGCCGGGCAGCAGAACCGCCGGCTTGGCGGGAAAATGCGGAAAATGACCGATTCCGAGCAAAAACGGATGTTTGCCGACTATGCCGTTTATACGGAAAGTCTGGCCGCCTTGTTCGAGGCCTGCGCCGCCAGTCCGGCAATCAGGGAAAAACTCGATGCATATTATGATGCAGCAGCCCTGGCGGTTCGCAATAACCAAATTTATATTGAAGCCAGTATTGCATATGATCAGGCCGGTTCTGCGAATAGTAATGAAGTAAAAGCAGCCCTCAGCCAGGCAAAAGCGGCTTACGACAGCAGCTTCCATGCACGGGAAGACGCACGCGACGCCCTGCTGGTCAGCCTTAAACGCTACCCGGGCGTGCGCGCACTCGGCGACCCGAATATCCTGTATGGCGCAGGCTGGATAAAACGCCGCCTGGCAGACGGCAGCGCAAGCTCCGATACCCTCTCAGCAGTTTCGCGCATCCTGCACAATCTTTCAGATGCAATGAACAAACTGGCAACCGGCGCTGCCGGGAGAGGAGGAGCCTGATGCTGACCCTGGTTCTGGGAGGCAGGCGCAGCGGCAAAAGCAGCTGGGCGGAAAACAGGGCTTTAAGCTACTCCGGCAGGGATCTGGTTTATCTTGCCACCTGTCTGCCACGTGACGCTGCAATGCGACAGCGGGTGCTCCGACATCAGGAGCGCCGGGCCGCACACGCCCGCCCCTGGACTCTGCGGGAAGAGCCCGTTGCACTGCCAGAAGCTCTGAAAGAAATTGAACAGAATCATCCCGGCTGCACTGTGCTGCTAGACTGTCTATCCCTGTGGCTGGCTAACCTTATGGAAAAGAGCAGCAATGAAGAAATTGAGGCTGAAACGGACAGACTGCTCAGCGTCATGCAGGGCTTCAACGGCAACCTGATAGTTGTGAGCAATGAAGTAGGACTCGGAGTGGCCCCGGCTAACGAAGTGGGAAACCGCTTCGCAGACCTGGCAGGCGCAATTAATCAGAAAGCCGCCCTGGCGGCAGACGAGGTGGTTTTCATTGCCGCGGGCCTGCCGCTTTATTTAAAATAAAACAAATGAGGATAATATGCAGGAATCTACAGTTTATTTTACCGGACTGCGAGCCCGCAGCGAGCGCGACAATAAAATCAGCAAGGTGGCCCGCCTGATTGATGCCACAGGTTATGCAGGAAATCTTGACCCTGAAGACCTGATTGCAATCAAAATACATTTCGGAGAGCGCGGCAACGATTCGTACATCAACCCCAGGTTCGCCCGGGTAGCAGTGGATAAAATCAGAGATGCCGGAGCCAAACCATTTATTACTGATACAAACACCCTTTATAAGGGCAGCCGCCATAATTCGGTTGACCATCTGCATACTGCGCTGGAAAACGGATTTTCCTTCGCCACCGTAAATGCCCCCCTGATTATCGGCGATGGGCTGAGCGGCGCCTTCAGTAAAGATGTGGCCGTAAACGGCAGGCATTTCAGCACGGTGAAAATTGCCGGGGTGATGGAAGAAGCCGACGGCATGTTTGTAATGTCCCACTTCAAAGGGCATCAATCCAGCGGTTTCGGCGGGGCAATAAAAAACCTGGCCATGGGCTGCGCCACTGCGCAGGGTAAAAAGGATCAGCACGCCGCTAAATTCGAGGTTGAACCGCAGCTCTGCGTAGCCTGTCAGGCCTGCCTGAACTCCTGCCCGACCAATGCAATCTCCATCCAGAAAGGCAAGGCGGTAATTTCCCCGGAAATCTGCATCGGCTGCGGCGAATGCATGACTGTCTGCCCGACCTCCGCCATCAGCCTGAACTGGGAAACCGAACTCCAGGGCTTCATCGAACGAATGGTGGAATACGCCCTGGGCGCAGTGCAGGGAAAACAGCGCAAGACCGCTTACATAAACTTCCTGACCGATATTACCCCCGACTGCGACTGCGTGCCCTGGTCAGACGCCCCCATTGTGCCGGACATCGGCATTGCCGCTTCTCTCGACCCGGTGGCCCTCGACCAGGCCTGCCTCGACATGGTAAACCAGCAGCAGGGCTGCGGCGACTCATTGCTCAAGTGCGGGCATGCGGCCGGTGAAGACAAATTCAAGGGCGTGTGGTCCTACACAATTGGAGAACATCAGCTTGCCTACGCCGAAAGCCTCGGGCTGGGCAGCCGCACCTACCGGCTGGTGGAGATATAATTGACCGGTAACCGTGACGCCGCCTGAAAACAGGGCTGAACAGAAGTCTGCCCGGCAGGCTGCGCCCCGCTCTTAACTAAGATATTCCGAATTATGCGCCGGCAGCTATGAAGGCTGCAGGCGTCTGCTGTACAGATTATAATAAACAGAGCAGAGAGCAATTATCGCTTAAAAGGCTTTCACCATGTTTGCAACATTTGAAAACCACTGCCGCTTCACAAATTATGAACAGCTGGAAGAATACCTGAACAGCCTGGGCCTTTTTCACATGGATTTCGGTCTGGAGCGGGTAAGACTGGCGCTCAGTATTCTCTTTCCCAATGGGCTCCCCTGCAAAAGCGCCCAGATTATCGGCACTAACGGCAAAGGCTCCACCGCTCACTTTCTGGCCTCTCTTTCCCGCGCCCACGGCATCAGCGCCGGGCTGTTCACATCTCCCCATCTGCTGAGCGTGCGCGAACGGGTGCGGGTGAACGGAAAACAACTTCCGGAAGCCGAGTGGCTGGCCTGCGCCAATATTGCAGATGCGGCACAGCAGCAAAATCCCGATGCCCCCCTCACATATTTTGAATTTGTATTCGCAATAGCTCTGATCGCGTTCGCCCGGGCCGGGGTAAAACTGGCTGTGCTCGAAGCCGGGCTGGGCGGAGAGTATGACGCCACCAGCGCCATAACCGCCGATATGGTTCTTTTCACCCCCATCGACTTTGATCATGAGCAGATTCTGGGAAATACCCTTGCGGAAATCGCAGCCACCAAGGCCGGGGCAGTCCGGCCGGGGCAGATTCTGCTTACCGCGCCCCAGAGTCCTGAAGCCCTGGAAGTCATGCGGGCAAAGGCCCGCGTTGCGGATAACCGCCTGCTCAAGCCCTCTGCCCGGCAAAAATTTGACTACCAGCTGGGCCTGCCGGGCTGTCAGCAAAGCGGCAACGCCCTGCTGGCCCTTACCGGTTATATGCAGCTCGCTCAAAAATTTTCCTGGCCCATGTATAAACCGGCCATAGTCAGGGCCCTGAAAAACACTTTCATACCCGGCCGGATGCAACTGATAAACCCCATTCTTAACAGACCGCCCATCCTGCTGGACGGCGCCCACCACCAGCACGCCTTTGAGGCATTGAACAAAAATATTGAAGCCTACAGGCTGCGCCCGCGCTGCCTGATTTTCAGCTGTATGAGCGACAAGCGTCTTGATGCAGCCATAAGCATGCTCCCGGCCTGGACAGACGGCCCAATTTTTGTTCCTCCCATTGCAAATAACCCCCGGTCCGTCTGCCCACAAAAACTGGCCGACCGAATCGGACCGAAAGCCCGTCCTACAGGCAGCCTGAAAGAAGCCCTGCATCTGGCCGGACAAGAGCCCGCCCGCGCCTGCCCGCCCACTGTTCCGGGCGGCTGGCCCGAAGAGCTGAGAAGCCCGGTTCTTATCTGCGGCTCGCTTTATCTGCTGGGAGAATTCTTCCGTCTGCACCCTGGATTTCTGGAACCGGGAAGGCAAAACAACACTGCCTGCGGCTGAGTGAGCGTGAGCGTTCCGCGAGCAGTTCACAGGCACAGCGGTTCTCAATCAACCTGTCATAAAAATTGTCAAGCGCTGCCAAGTCGGATATAAAACTGCCATGTACAAGGTGCTGCACATCGTAAAGGCGCTGGGCCTGGGCGGAACGGAAAAAGTCATGCAACTCATGGCGCTGGGGCTGCGCGGCAGCCGGTTTGAACCGGCCGTTTTCAGCCTGCAGGACGGAGCACGCGCCGCCATGCTTCAGGATGGCGGCATAGATGTTAAGATTTCCGACAGACTGTTTGAATATATTCTTGAGCAGCGCCCGCACATCGTGCATGTGCACCGGGCGGGCTGGCCCGAACCGGGGCTGATGCGCCCCATTGCAGCCGCCCGCCTGCGTCTGGCCCGCCAGACAGGAAGCAGCTTCAAACTGCTTGAAACCAACGTCTTTGGACGGCATGACCCTTCCCCCGAAGGAAAAACTTTTGATACCACCCTGTTCGTATCGCATTTCTGCGCACAGCGCTTCGCACGCCTGCACCAACTCCCGGCGGAGCCGCCCCGGCGTCAGGTGCTGTATAACCCCATTGACTATGCGACAATTTCCGCCCAAACCCTCCCGCCGGCACAGCGCGATTACAGCCGCCCTGTGGCAGGCAGGGTGTCGCGTCCCGATCCGGGCAAATGGTCAAATCTGGCCCTGGACTGGCTGCCGTCGGTATGCGCTGAAATTCCCGGCTTTCGTTACAAAATTATCGGAGGAATAGAACCGGCGGTGCAGTTTGTGCAAAAACACAGGCTTGAACAACAGGTGGAATTTCTCCCCGCCTTCCTCAACGATTCGGCGCTGGCCGGATTTCTGGATGGTCTGTCTGTTTTCGCCCATGCCAACGATACCGGAGAAAGCTTCGGACTGGTAATTGCCGAGGCTATGGCCGCAGGTCTGCCGGTGATTACTCACCCGGCTGCCGGTGAGCGCGACAATGCCCAGCTTGAGCTGGTGGAGCACGGCAAAACCGGACTGATTGCAGGAAATGCTGAGGAATATGCCGCTGCCGTCATCTGGCTGCTCAATCATCCGGCGGAAGCAAGGCGCATGGGCGCAGCAGGACGGGAAAAAGCCGCCAGGGAATATGCCCAGGAGGTAATCGCTGCAAAGCTCATAAAAATTTATGAAGACCTCTTAAAGGAATAAAAAGCAAAACCGCCGCCCAGTTTTAATCTGCTGCGGCTGTTTCCGAATGAAAATAAAACATCATATCTTAAAATATGAATATTATGTCTGATTTAAAAAATTTGAAAGTCTGCATCATCGGTTCGCGCGGTCAGATGGGCCAGTTGTTTACTCAATGCTGGAACGGCAAAATCGGCGGAATTTATCCCCTTGACCGCCGACCGGACGCCGCAGACCTGCACCCGGATGACATTGAACGGGTTGTCCCCCATGTTGATGTACTGATTGTAAGCGTTCCGCTCAGCCGCTTTGATTCAGTGCTGGCTGCTGTCGCCCCTGCCCTGCAAGCCGGCACTATCCTGAGCGATGTCGGCTCGGTCAAGGTTCAGCCCATGCAGCTGATGGAAAAATATCATGCCGGCCCTGTGGTGGGCACCCATCCTCTGTTCGGACCGAGAAATTTTTTCCCCGCTTCGTCCGGCGCCACGCAGGCGGACGCATCCAGCCCGGTGCGGCAGTTCCTGAAAGAGGCGTTCCACGGCCTTGGCAAACAGGTGGCTATTACTCCGGGCCGCAACTGCCCGCCCCACGCCCTGGAAACAGTTGATACCCTCTTCCGTCTGGGCGGCTGCGACACCTTCATCACCAGCGCGGCTGAACACGACAGAGCCATTGGAACCATTCAGTCGCTGAACTTTCTGAGTCATCTGGCCTACTTTTCCACGGCTGCGGCAATTCCCGGCCTGGCAAGATACGTTACCCCATCGTTTGTAAGGCGGCTTCTGGCCGCCCGCACCATGCTGGGAGAAGACGCTGGCCTGTTCACCAACATTGCCCGGCATACGCCCGACATGCAGGAAACCATTAAGGCATATGTGCAAAATCTGGAAAAGGCGGGCAGACTGGACAATGACTCTTTAAATGAATTGCTGCAAACTCTTGAGATTTATTTCAAACCAGAACAGTATAACATTTAAGCCCGACAATGACCCACTTCACCCCGGCAGAAGCTGCCCGCTCCCGCTTTCCGCGCGGCCTGCATCAGCCTGAAGGCAGCTTTCGTTTTTCCATGGATGCCCTGCTGCTGGCCGCCTTCGCCCGCCTTCCCCAAAACGGAAGGCTGCTCGATCTGGGTTGCGGATGCGGGATAATCGGGCTGGCGCTCCTGCTCGCTCACCCCACGGGCAAAGCAGTGGGAATTGACATCTCACCCCAGCTCATTGAGTGCGCCAGGCAAAATGCCGCCCTGCTTGGACTGGAAGCGCGCTTCAACGCTCACTGCCATGACCTGCGCACCCCCCTGAATGCAGAAAGGCTGCCGGGGCCGGAACAATTTGACCTGATAACCGCAAACCCGCCCTTCCGCAGAACTAATCAGGGCAATATGCCCCAACATGAGCTGCGGCAGGCGGCCCTGTTCGAAACAGCGGGAGGACTGCCTGATTTTGTAAAGGCCGCTTCCTTTTTTCTGAAAAACCGGGGCAGCTTCTGCTGCATCTGGAGCAGCGAACGTCTGGCAGAGCTGATCTGCACTCTGAAAAAACATCGTCTTGAACCCAAGGAGCTGCTGCCCGTTCAGGCCCGCCCCGGCAGGGAATGCGGTCTGACGCTGCTGCGGGCAATGAAAAACGGCGGCCCAGGCTTGAAACTGGCGCCGCCGTTACAAATTTATGAAACCGCCCCTCGTCCGGGCGCAGAACCCGGTCTGACTTCAGAAGCGCTGGAATTCTGCCCGCTGCTCGCCTGTAACGCCAAACGCTGACTGCAGAGTAAAAGCAACGGTTTTGCCGGCTCCCCAGAACAGAACTTAATTTTCCAGCAGATAATCCTGGCTGACAGGGGAGTTTTTCATAATTATGGGGGCGTCTATCTCCGCCTTTTCAAACTCGCTGTGCGCTATCCCCAGGCTCTCCAGCAGACGCCCTCCCAGGGCCAGCAGACGGTAAGCCGAGCCCACCTCATTCATACGCGCGGTCACCAGCTGCATGGAGTTGGAAAAAATTTCGTTTTCCGCGTTCAACACGTCAAGCAGGCTGCGCTGCCCGATGTTAAACTGCTCCCAATACATTGAGGTGGTTGACTTTGCATAGTCAACGGCCTGTTGGTAGAAACGAATCTGTTCCCGGGTCGCCTCCAGACGCGCCCAGGTATCGCGGGTATCCTTGGCCAGCCCTTCGTAAATATCCTGATAATCTGCCCTGGCCTGACGCGAACGTGAGAAGGAAGCCTTGATGTTATAATAGTCATACAGCCCGTTGAACAAATTCCAGTCGGCGCGCAAAAGGGCGGTGTAGCTTCTGGTCCACGATACGCTTGAATCCACATGATCAAGATAGCGGGCGCCCAGCTCGGCATAAATTATCGGGTGATAACCGGACTTAGCCAGAGTAATTTCCGCATCAGCCGCGCTGATATCGGACATGTAGGCATCAAGTTTGGGGTTGTTGGTCTGGGCGTACATCAGGGCTTCATTGTAGCTGGCGGGGGCAGTCGGCGGGAACTCGGGCGGCAGAAGCTCGTGAGCTTCCATTCCCGTAACCCGTCTGTAGTTGGCCATGGCCACCTGCAAATCGCCCTGCGCCCCGGCCAGAGTGGAACGGGCCTGGGCCAGACGCCCTTGAGTCTGGGTAACATCGGCGACAGTGTCTATGCCGGAGGCCAGACGCTCCTGCTGGGAACCCAGAATCCTTTCATGCACCCGCACATTGTTTTCAGCCAGATCAACCAGCTGACGCTGACGCAGCACCTCAATGTGAGCCAGCACCGCGTCAAGCCCGATGCTCTCCGAATTGTCAAACAGGCGGCTGTAGGCTGAATTCAGCTTGGCCTCGTTAATATCCACCCGGCTGGCCGTAGCCAGACCGTCCCAGATAGTCTGGGTGAGAATAAGCTCCCCGTCAAAACGGGCGTATACTGTTTCATCCTGATCCAGGCGGCGGGTGTCTTCATTGCTGTATTGACGCAGACCATAGCCTGCCCGCGCATCAAGCCGGGGAAACCAGCCGGAACGGGCCTTGCCCACTTCGTGCAGGGCGGCTTCGCTGTACTCCTGAAAACTTTTGATTACGGGATGATTGTGCAGACTGGACAGGGCGGAATCGCGCAGGCTAGCAGAAACCGGCATTCTTTCCTGAGCCCCCGCATCAGTTTCAAACAGTAAAAAACCTGCAATCACAAACCCTAAACAACTGAAAAGCCTGCCGGCATAGTAAACTGATTTAAGCACAGCACGTCCTCACACTACGGCCATTGAGCTAGGAATTTACAGATAAATTTTATATATTCTTTACTTCTTTGTCTACCTTCCTTTGGCCGGAAACGAAAATATCAGGCCTGGGGCCTGCCTCAAACCGTGATGGAAAATTTTGTCGGGCAAACCGCTTAAGGATTTTTAAGAAATGAATTATACAGATACAAAGTCGTATGGCCAAAGTGAAAGCTCCGGCCGCATCCAGCTTTCAAACTATGCACTTTTCTGTTTCAGGAGCACTTTTTTCCCAAAAGAAAAGGCGTTGATTTCAGCCTGAGGTTGCCTGATGACTGCTAAGCTAAAAGACAAACTCAAGCCAAACCTGGCTCATGAAGGAAATTCCGCTTCTTTGCCTGATGACGGCAGCTGTGAAAAAGAGATATTTACCAACCCGCCCGATGATAAACCGGTTGAAGCTGAGAATCCTGCCGCGCATCAGGCAGCCTCCGGCTCTGCTTCCCCAAAAGAACAGAAAGCATCTGAAGCGGGGAACGGTTTTCCAGCTCAGACGCCCCCCTGCGGCGATAAAAATGATGAGGGTTTATCCCGCCCCCTTTCAACTCTCGAGGTGAGCGCTGGTGATGTTGACTTCGAGCCTCCGCTCATTCAGAGTTTGGCCATGCTGTTCAAACTGCTGGGCAAACCTGTATCGTCTAGCTTTCTGCTTTCCGGCCTGCCGGTAACCGAGGCCGCCCTGCGCCCCTCCTCACTGATCCGCGCTGCCCGCCTTGGGGGCATGCACGCCAAAACCGTTTACCGGGCCACCCTCAGAGAAATTTCTCCGCTAACCCTTCCCTGCATTTTACTGCTCAAGAACAACAAGTCCTGCGTACTGGCCGGTTATGACGAAAACGGAGCTCAGGTACTATTCCCGGAAACCGGGCAGATTCCTACGCCTGTTTCGCTGGAAAGCCTGGAAAATGAATATACAGGCTACGCCATTTTCGGCAGACTGGAAGGCAAACTGGACAGACGGGCCAGCGAGATTAAACTGGTTAAGCAGAAACGCTGGTTCTGGGATACGCTGCTGCACTTTTTCCCCATCTACAAGCATGTGCTGCTGGCCAGCGTGGTGGTAAATCTGCTTACCTGCGCCTCGCCTTTGTTCTTCATGAATGTATACGACCGGGTGGTTCCCAACGGGCGCAATGCCTTTGAAACCCTGTGGGCTCTTGCGGTCGGCATCGTCATTGTTTATCTGTTTGACTTTATCCTGCGTAACCTGCGCTCCTACTTTGTGGATGTGGCCGGTAAAAACGCCGACATGGTCCTGGCCAGCCGCCTGATGCGTCACCTGATGAACATCAAGCTGGACAATAAGCCCGACTCAACCGGCTCTCTGGCCAATAATCTGCGCGAATTCGACTCGCTGCGCGAGTTTTTCGGCTCAACCACCCTGCTGGCTCTGGTTGACCTGCCTTTTCTCTTCTTTTTCCTCGGCATAATCGCCTTTATCGGCGGGCCGCTGGTCATTGTGCCTCTGGCGGCAATTCCCCTGGTCGTTGGGGCGGGCTTCCTTTCTCAATACTGGTTTCAGCGGGCTGTGGAAGCAGGATATAAGGAAACCACCCAGAAAAACGCCCTGCTGATTGAAATCATTAATGGGCTTGAAACCGTAAAAAGCTCTCTGGCGGAAGGAAGGATGCAGCATTCCTGGGAAGAGGTGGTAAGCATGAGCGCCAACTCCAGCGCCAGAATCAAGATGTTTTCCAATCTCACGCTCACCCTGTCGGTGCTGGCTACCCAGATGGTCAGCGTGCTGGTGATTATCTGGGGGGTATACCGCATTGACGAGCAGCTGATGACCATGGGCGCCCTGATTGCCGTAAATATGCTGGCCGGACGGGCCATGGCCCCGCTTTCTCAGCTCGCATCCATGCTCACCCGTTTGCAGCAGTCGCGCATGGCGCTCAAGTCGCTCGACCTGCTCATGCTTTTGCCGGCAGAACGCCCGGACGACAAACCGTATGTGGATTTTGGCAAACTGCGGCCCGCCCTTACCCTTGACAACCTTTATTTTAAATACCCAGACACTGAGCGCTGGGCCCTGGAAGGGGTGAATCTGCAAATCAACCCCGGCGAAAAAGTAGGGATTATCGGCAGGATGGGATCAGGCAAAAGCACCTTGGGGCGTTTGCTCATGGGCCTTTACGAGCCGTCTGAGGGGGCGGTGAAGCTTGACGGGGTGGATATCCGCCAGCTTGACATCGCTGATTTACGTGCGCGGGTTGGCTACCTGTCGCAGGACAACTACCTGTTTTACGGCAGCGTGCGCGACAATATTGCCCTGGGCATGCCCTACGCCGATGACCGGATGATTTTGCGGGCTGCATCCATTGCCGGGGTGAGCGATTTTATCCGCGCCCACCCCGCCGGGTTCGGAATGCCGGTGGGTGAACGGGGCATGGCCCTTTCAGGCGGGCAGAGGCAGGCGGTGGCCATTGCCCGCGCCCTGCTGCATGACCCGGATATTCTGGTGCTTGATGAACCCAGCAGCAATATGGACAACGCCTCCGAGCATGTTTTCAAACAGCGCCTGGCCGCCTGTATTGAAGACAAAACAGTGATTATTGTAACTCATCGCCTGAGCATGCTTGATCTGGTAGACCGGCTGGTAATTGTGGATAACGGCAGAATTGTAGCCGACGGCCCGAAAGATGCCGTGCTCCGGGCCCTGAAAGACGAACGGATAAAAGGCGGAGCAGGAAACAGCCCCGCTCCGGGCTGATATCCTTATTAAGCGTATACTTTTAGGAATAATTATATTATTTAAATATGAGACCCGGTCTGATGCGGATAAGCATCCCTGCACGCCAAAGGTCGGTGGATTAACCTATGAAAAAAGCGTCTTTCTTGCAAAAACTGGCGGCGCTGTTTGTCCGTCTGCCTCAGGGCGAGGTTCCTGCATCTGAAGGCATGAAACGCCGACCATCGCTGCTCGACCGGGCCTCGTTCAGGTCTGATTTGCGCGAAATGAGCCACGACGCCCGTGAAAATCTTGCCTTCATGAACAGCGTGGACGCCGCTCTGCATAACACAGGTCATCCTATGGCCTATGTTGTTTCGCTAGGGGTAGCGCTGTTTTTTGCAGCGTTTATCATCTGGGCTTCTCTTGCAAATCTGGATGAGGTAACCAGAGGTCAGGGCTCGGTAGTGCCTTCGCAACGGGTACAGGTGATCCAGAACCTGGAAGGCGGCATTCTGGAAAATATCCCGGTTCAGGAAGGCTGGATTGTGGAAAAAGGAGAAATTCTGGCAGTTATCGACAACACCGGCCTGCTCGGCACCGTAGGCGACATGCGGGTCAAGGTGCTTGAGCACCGGGCCGCCATTGCCCGCCTGGAGGCTGAGGCCACCGGGCGGGAGCCAGTGTTTCCCCCTGATTTGCTGGAAGCTGCGCCGGTAATAGTTGAACAGGCCCAAGCTCTTTATCTTTCCCGCAAAAACCAGTTTGACCAGGAAGAGTCGGCTCTGCTTTCAGTGCTTGAGCAGCGCATGCACGATGTGCAGGAACTGGAAAGCAAAAGAAAAACCATTTCCGAGTCTCTGAATATTGCCGTGCAGCGGCGCGATAACGCCAAGCCTCTGATGGAACGAAAAATCTTCTCACAACAGGATTATCTCCTGCTTGAGCAGCAGGTTACCGACCTGACCGGCGAGCTGAACAACATTGCCGTGGCCATTCCCCGCGCCCAGAGCGCCCGGCGCGAGGCCAACGACCGCCTGGAACACCGGCAGGCGGAAATTCGCTCGCAGGCCCTGACAGAGCTCACCAAGACCAGGGCAGAACTTGCAACCATGGAGGCGACCCTGGAAGGCCGGGAAGATGTGCTGCGCCGCACCGATGTGCGTTCTCCCGTGCGGGGCATTGTAAAAAAAATCCATATCACCACCAACGGCGGAGTCATCAAACCGGCTGAACCGATAATGGAGATTGTTCCCCTCGATGATCAGCTGCTGGTAGAGGCGAAAATCCGCCCCTCGGACATTGCCTTTATCAAGGTGGGGCAGCAGGCCATGGTCAAGATATCTACCTTCGACTTCAGCCGTTTCGGCGGACTTGAGGCCAGAGTGGTGCATGTGGGAGCCGATACTCTGGAAGATAAAAACGGAGAAAGCTACTATCAGGTAAGGCTGCAAACCGATAAAAACGCGATTGTTTATCAGGGGGTGGAGCACCCCATCAGTCCGGGGATGATTGCCACTGTGGATATACTGACCAATAAGAAGACGGTTCTCGACTATTTGCTGAAACCGATATTCAAGGCAAAAGAGGATGCCTTTACCGAACGCTGATTGCCTGAAAAATCTGCTGGCCCTGCTGGCAGCGCTTTTCATCTTTTCTCTGCCGGGCTCTCCAGAAAAGGCATACGCTCAGGAGAATAAGCGCAAGGAGTTTCATTTATTTGGAACCAAAGAATTTCGTGCGTCCTATAAAAGTCTGCCCAAATGGGTGGAAATTGTAAATTTTGAAAAAGGCAGCGCCACCTTTCAACACCTGAAAGGCAAGGAGGCAGGCCGCTGGAGCCGCCTGCGCGAACAGACTTTAAATGCCGGACGCCTGGACAAAATTAAACGGGTAAACAACTTTTTTAACCGGTGGCCCTACCGCACCGACATGGAAGCCTGGGGCAAAAGCGATTACTGGGCAAAGCCCAAGGAATTTATCGCCAAATCGGGCGACTGCGAAGATTATGCCATAATCAAATATTTTGCCCTGAAGGATCTGGGTGTGCCCATTGAAGATATGCGAATAGTGCTGCTCAACGACACCATTCGCGGCTTGGGGCACGCCGTGCTGGCGGTGGACGTGGACGGAACGGCATATATTTTGGATAATGTATCCAGTCTGGTACTCACCGATGACCGGCTGCCACACTATAAACCGGAATATTCAGTGAATGAATATTTCCGCTGGGTGCATCTGCCGGCTGAGTCGGTAAACCCGGCAAAGTCCGTAATAAACTAGAAGCCGCCATAAAATGCGGCTTCCGCCGCCTGAAATGCAGGCGGCCCGGCGGCGAAACCGCCATGAACAAGCCGAAATCCGCTTTTTTCGGAAAAGTAATTTTGTCAACTCGAAAGTTGCTTATTGAGACAGGTTCTCTACCAAGGCATTTGTTCAGGCGACAGGAGCAGCCGCCCGCTCTGGACCAGGCGGAAAACTGCGCTTTTTCAGCACAGCGGGAAAACAGAGCCTGGATTGAAAGCAGCAGCGTTTCAATCAAAATTGCTCCGAAACAGTTCAATGCGGCCACAGGCCGCGTTGAGAACGGCGGCCCCGGGCAGGGCGCCGCCCGATATCCAAAGGCGACGTAGCAATATTTATAATAATGGAGAGCTGTTATGACTAATTTGACCGCAGGAGCCCCCGCAGGCAAAAAGTCAAAGGTTTTGTGGTTTGGGCTTGCCCTGGCGCTGGTTACCGTTGTTGTCGCGGCCAGCCTGTTGTTTCTGAATGTACGCAGCCGCGAGGCCGATCTTGAGGCAGCCCTGGAACAGCAGCAGACAGCCTTTATCAACGGACGGGAGCAGAGCATCACCCTCTGGCTCGACGATATGGAAATGCAGGGGGAACGTATTGTAAACGGCGATATTTTCCGCCTGTTCGCCTCAGATGTGAATATGCTTGAAGGCGACATTTCCATTCTGTTCGCCGGAGCGGAAGATTCAGACAATGATGACCTGCGCAGCCTGGTTGCCCAGCTGCCGATGATGCGGAATATGCTCAGAGAATTTGCCTCATATTCCGGCTTTCTCTCCGGCCGGATAGTCAACAGCCGCGGTGAAACATACATCGCCAGCGAAACCGGGGTGCCCCGGCTGACCAGGGAACAGATGAAACGGGTAAGCGCAGCCCTCGACAGCGGTAAAACCGTGTTTTCCAATGTTTACCTTACCCCGCACGGTCTGGTTATGGATATGTTCATGCCTATTTTCCCGCCTCAGGCGGATGACGGCTCCGATCAGGCGGTAAGCGTGCTGGTTCTCTCCCGCATCGTTACTCCCCGCCTCTCAGAATTTGTAAAATCTTCACCGACAGATTTACGCGATATGCGCAGCTATCTGGTGCAGGCAGGGGAAAACAACCGCCTTGAGCTCATGCGCCCCGGCATGGGAGTTGACAGCCTGGGCGCCTTGCCTCCCGATATTCTGCAAAACAGCGAAAAACAGATGAAATTTGCGAGGCGCACAGGCGTAAATGGCGAGGAAGTATACTCCATGGGGGTGAAAATACCTCACATGAACTGGTGGCTGATTGAAGAAGTGAACTATGAAGAAGTGCGCACCGAACTGAACGCGTACATCAGCACAGCCATAGGTCTTACCGTTATGGCCTCGCTCGTGCTCATTCTAACGATTATTGTGCTCTGGTGGCGGCTGGTGGGCAATGAACACCGCGAAACGGCAATGCGGGTACAGAATCTGCTTTCTCAAATAGAGGAACAGAAACAACTGCTCGATGCCATCAACTCCACCATTTCCGACCTTATTTCGCTTACAGATGACAAAGGGGTTATCCAATATGCCAACCTGGCCTTTGCCGAGGCCGTGGGGCGCGATGTGAAGCAGGTTGTCGGGCTGGATATCCCCGCCCTGTTCGGCTTTGACACCGGCAAACGCCTGATTGCCAGCGACCATCAGGTGCTGATGAGCGGAGAAGCTCTGACGGTGAGAGAGACCATCTGGCTGCAGTCGCAAAAACATCATTTTGAAATTGTCAAAGCGCCCCTTTCTGGCGTGGCAGGGCGTCAGGCCCGGGGCATCGTATCTGTCTATCGCGACATCAGCGAACTGGTGGAAGCCCAGGAGCGCAGTCAGAAGGTTGTACGTCAGACCATCGATGCCCTGGTGCGCACTATCGAAGAAGGCGACCCCTACCTGGCCGGGCACTCCCGGTTTATGAGCGTCCTGAGCAGCCAGATCGCCAGGGCCATGAACCTGACCGAAATCAGCGCAGCCACAGTGGAGGAGGCGGCGAACCTTTCCCAGATAGGCAAGATGTTCGTGCCTCAGGAAATTCTGAATAAGCCCGGGGCGCTCACTGAAGAAGAAAAAATGATTATGGAAAGCCACGCCGAGCACTCGCGGCGGGTGCTCCAGAATATAGAATTTGACCTGCCCATAGTCGATGCCATTTATGAAATGAATGAACGCCTGGACGGCACCGGTTACCCCCGCAGGCTCAAAGGTGAAGAAATCGGCGTTAATGCGCGCATTCTGGCTGTGACCAACGCGTTTACCGCCATGGTGCGTCCCCGCTCCTACCGGCAGGCCCTGCCGGTAAACGAGGTGGTGGAAATTTTACGCAGACAAAGCGCCGCATATGATCAGGAAGTGGTTGACGCGCTTGAACGCCTGCTGTCAACGCCGGCAGGCGAACGTCTGATGAACACCTTGTCTAAACACGGGTAATGATTTAGAAGAAAGGGAACGCTGGTGCGGCTGCTCCCTTTGCGGGCACAGAACATCCGTATGAAAGTTATACTGATGTCACCTCTGGAAATGGTCTGCCTCTGCCGTTTCAGAAGGCTGCCTCACTTGGGCGCGCTGCTCCGCAAGTCGCATACGTTATGTCAGCCGATTCAAGGCAATTGAAGATGCGCTTCCCGCACGCAAGCCGACGTACAGCGGCGCCTTGAAAGAAGCGAAGGATAATTTTTTAAAACTAATCTGCATGAGTGCAAAGTCAGATTATCATTTTTGAGGGTGCAACAATGTTCAAAGGTGCGTACAGTGACAAGAAAGTCTTGATAACCGGGCATACCGGGTTCAAAGGTTCCTGGCTTTCAGCCTGGCTGCTCTCACTGGGAGCGGAAGTAGGCGGATTTTCTCTGGGAAACCCTACCGAACCTTCAAATTTCGATGTGCTGGGGCTCCGTCCCCGCATCAGGCATTATGAAGGCGACATCCGCGACCGCGATGCAATTACCGATGTAGTAAAAGACTTCGCCCCGGACATAGTGTTCCATCTGGCCGCTCAGTCTCTGGTGCGCAAATCATATTCGCACCCGGCGCTGACCATGGAAACCAACATCATGGGCACGGTCAACCTGCTTGAAGCAGTGCAGGGTTCACCCAGCATCCGTTCGCTCGTGTGCATCACCTCCGACAAATGTTATCACAACAAGGAGTGGATGTGGGGCTACAGGGAAAACGATGAGCTGGGCGGCGATGACCCTTACTCCGCCTCCAAGGCCGGGGCGGAACTGGTGGCTCATTCCTATTTCCGCTCTGGTCTGCCGGTGGATATTTATGCGGCGACAGCCCGGGCAGGCAACGTAATCGGCGGCGGCGACTGGGCGGAAGACCGCATTGTTCCCGACTGTGTGAGGGCCTGGACCGCCGGAAAGCCGGTGAATATCCGCAACCCCTGGTCAACCCGTCCCTGGCAGCATGTGCTTGAGCCGTTGTCCGGCTATCTCTGGCTGGGTTCATGTCTTTATACCGGGCATACCCGCGATGGCCTGCCGGTAAACAAAGAGGCGTTTAACTTCGGCCCGGCAGCGGATGTAAATAAAACTGTGGGTGAAGTGGTGGAAAGCCTCGGCGCCCACTGGCCCGGCTTCAGCAACGCCATAGACCGCAACGTCCCGGCAGGAAAAATGGAAAACACCCTGCTTAAACTCTGCTGCGACAAGGCGCTGGCCCACCTGGGCTGGAAGGCGGTGCTCGATTTCCCGCAGACTGTTGAATATACTGCTTCATGGTACAAGGCATGGCGCGACGGCGACAAGGACATGTATGCCTTCACCATGCGCCAGATTGAAGAATATGTCGCGCAGGCGCGGCAAAAGGGGCTTGAATGGGCTCAGCAATAGATGGAGTTGCGCTTACCCCGCTGAGAATCATTCCCACCCAGGGCGGGCCGGTGCTGCATATGCTCAAGGCGGAATCGCCCAATTTTGCCGGGTTTGGAGAAATTTATTTCTCCGAAGTTACGCCGGGATCAGTGAAGGGCTGGAAGCGGCATCTGCAGATGCGCCAGAATTTTGCTGTGCCCAGGGGCTGCGTCAGATTCATCATTTATGACGATCGCCCCGGATCCCCTACCAGAGGAATGGTACAGGAATGCCTTCTGGGCCGCCCTGACCACTACCGCCTGCTCAGCATGCCGCCTCTCCTCTGGTACTCGTTTGCCTGCGTGGGGGAAGAACCGGGCCTGATTGCCAACCTGACCGACCTGATGCACAACTCGGAAGAAAGCGAGATGGTTCCCATTGACAGCGCTGAGGCATCGGCCTTTCCCTATTCGTGGGCAAAGAGCAGGAATGGGGAATAACCCGTATGGAGCTTAAGGAAATGGCCGTGCTGGCCTGTTCGCTGGCAATGGATACCTTTGCGGTTTCTCTGGTTTTCGGCACGGGAGAATGCCTGCTGCGAGCCAGACAGGTTGCGCTCGTGGCCCTGATTTTCGCCCTTGTGCAAAGCAGTTTTATTACTGCGGCCTGGCTGGGCGGACATCACCTGGCGAACCTCATCAGCAGCTTTGATCACTGGGTGGCTTTTATACTCCTGGCGCTGGTGGGAGTGCACCTGCTCAGAGAGGGGAAAGCCAAAATATATATGCCCCTGGCAAAGCCTGCGCAAGGGGCAGACAGCGAAGCGGGAGGAAAAGCATCTCCCCCTGAATGCGATGCCATAATCTGCCGCCTGGGCAGAATAAATCAGGACAGCTTCTTGCCTGCCTCTCTGTTTACGCTGCTGGGGCTGGCCGTGGCCACCAGCATAGACTCGCTGGGAGCGGGCGTGGGCGTTTCCCTGCTGGGCTCAACAGGCTGGATTCTTTCCCTGCTGGTTTTCATCGTAACCTTTATGTTCAGCGCCGCCGGGGCATTTCTGGGTCGCAAGGCCCGCAGCATCACCAGAATGGGAGGCTGGGCCTGCGTATTCGGCGGAATGATTCTGCTCTCCATGGGAATGGACATCCTGTATAAACACGGAGTGTTTGACTGAAGCTGCTTCAGAATTCTGTCCGCCGTGAATTAAACGCTATCTGGGCAGGGCCCTTGAATTATCTGAAGTCCCCAGTATTATGACAACTTCTATACTCAGGCAGCCGTGACAGGCTGCCTGAGTTCCTGTTTCATCCGATACGCCGGTCGATTTAAAGGCTTACGTTGCATATCAGCTGCCAGTGCAAAACTACAATTTCCTTTTTCCAGGCAGGAACTTTACGCACTGTCTTTTTCAAAAAGCTCCACGCGATAACGGAAGCTGGAGCGGGGCATTCCGCAGCGCCTTGCCGCTTCAGCTGCGGTGATTGTCCCATCTTTCCAGAGGTCGTACACTTTAAAGAATGCGCTGGGAAGAGGCTTAGGCTCACGGCCAAACCGCACTCCGCTGATTTTAGCTGCGGCAATGCCCTCAGCCTGACGTCTTCTGATATTTTCCCGTTCATTTTGAGCAACAAACGAAAGCACCTGAAGCACCACATCCGCAATAAAGGTTCCCAGCAGGTCCTTATCGCGCCGGGTATCCAGAAGCGGCATATCAAGCACCCAGATATCCACCCCCATTTCCTTGGTCAGAATGCGCCATTGATTTTGAATTTCATCATAATTTCTTCCCAGCCGGTCAATGCTGGTTATGCACAGCTGATCCCCGCTTCTCAGGCGCCGGAGCATGGCCTTGTATTGAGGACGGCGAAAATCTTTGCCGGAAACCTTGTCTACATAAAGGCGTTCTCTGGCAATTTCCTGTTCGTTCATAGCCACATACTGACGCATTTCATTCTGATCGGCGCTGGACACTCTGATATATCCATACACTTTTCCCATACCGCTGATCTCCTGTACCGTAAAAAAACATGTGTTAATCTGAGCCTGAGCATATTTCTTCAATTGTTTTCACATGCCACGCTCACCGCCTCATAAAACATAAATATGGCGCACGAAATTCTCCGTTGCGCCATATTTACGGTGATTATCTTTTAACATAAGCGCATGACACTTAAAACCTGCTGTCAGTGCACAGATGCCGCTTCCCGGCGATGAAAGCTTGCCGGAAAAATATCTTGGCAAGGCGCAGAATAAAGGATATTCTACCTGTTCCAAATGGGTCGCCCTGTTCACTGCGGCGCCCGTCATCGACATCGCAGCCTGCTCAGGTCAGTGGAAATCGACATTGCCTGCAGCATTGTCAGTAAAACCTTTATATATTGAGAGACAGCTTTATATGACCATCACCACTCAGGAATCAGCCCCATATCCGCCCATGCCTTCCAAACTGGAAAAGGTGGAAATCAACCCCAACGCTGAAATTGTGCTTTCCAAGCGCTATTACAAGAAAGATGAAAACGGAAACTTCACTGAAAGCGGGCGGGAGCTGTTCTGGCGCGTGGCCTCGGCAATAGCCGCAGAAGAAGATAAATATGAAAAATCTCCTTACTCGGCCACCGAGCTGGCCCGCGAATTTTATGACCTGATGGTGAGCTGGAAATTTCTGCCCAACTCTCCCACACTGATGAATGCAGGGACCAGGCTGGGGCAGCTGTCCGCCTGTTTTGTGCTGCCGGTGGGAGACTCCATTGAAGAAATTTTTGATGCGGTGAAGCATGCGGCCATCATTCACAAATCGGGGGGAGGCACCGGTTTTTCCTTCTCACGTATCCGCCCGAGAGAAAGCAGAGTCGGTTCAACCGGCGGAGTTGCGTCCGGGCCCCTTTCCTTTCTGCGCATTTTCAACACAGCCACTGAGCAGATTAAACAGGGCGGCACCAGACGCGGGGCCAACATGGGCATCATGCGGGTAGACCACCCCGATATCATGGACTTTATCCGGGCCAAGGAGCGGGAGGGAGATTTTAATAATTTCAACCTTTCTGTGGCCCTCACTGAAGAATTTATGAAATCGGTGGAAGCCAATAAAGAATATGACCTTATAAACCCGCAAAACGGGCAGGCCGCAAGCAGCCTCAATGCCCGCAAGGTGTTTGAAATTCTGGTGCAGAAAGCCTGGGAGTCGGGCGACCCCGGCATCGTATTCATCGACCGCATCAACCGCGACAACCCCACCCCCATGCAGGGAGAAATTGAATCTACCAACCCCTGCGGAGAACAGCCGCTTTTGCCCTATGAGGCCTGCAACCTGGGATCAATAAATGTTTCCCGTTTTTTCAGAACGCCTGAGAATGAAGCTGACTTGGGCTCTCCGGATGCCTGCATCGACTGGGAAGAACTGCGCCGGGCAATTCATCTTTCCGTGCGTTTTCTCGACAACGTTATTGACGCTTCGCGTTTCCCCATTCAGCTCATTGAAGATAATGTGCGTAAAAACCGCAAAATCGGGCTGGGGCTGATGGGCTGGGCTGACCTGCTCTTTATGCTGGGCATTCCCTATAATTCCGAGCAGGCCATTAATCTGGCAGGCAAAATGATGAAATTTTTCCGTGATGAGGGGCGCAGCGCCTCCCACGTCCTGGCGGAAGAGCGCGGCCCCTTCCCCGCCTATGAAGAATCGATTTTTGCCCGGCACAAACAAGGCCCTTACCGCAACGCGACCATTACCACCATTGCCCCCACAGGCACCCTTTCCATTATTGCGGGCTGTTCTTCCGGCATTGAGCCCCTGTTTGCCCTGTGCTTCGCCCGCAACGTGATGGACGGCGAACGCCTGGTGGAGGTAAACCCCTATTTTGAACAGGCCCTGCGCGACAGCGGCAGCTATTCCGCCTCCCTGATGGACGCTGTAGCCGCCAAGGGCAGCATTCAAACAATGGATTATCTGCCCCAGAAAGTTCGACAGGTCTTTGTTACTGCCATGGATATCGAACCCATCTGGCACCTCAGAATGCAGGCCGCCTTCCAGGAATATACCGACAATGCAGTATCCAAGACGGTAAACCTGCCAAACTCGGCCAGTATTGACGATATCCGCAATATATACTGGCTGGCCTATCAGCTTGGATGTAAAGGAGTGACAGTATACCGCGACGGCTGCAAGTCGGTGCAGGTGCTTTATACCGGCGAAGGCAAAAAAACTGAGGCGCCGGCTGAAGAAAAGTCTAAAGTACGCACCCGCCCTGACTTGGTTTACGGTTTTACCCAGAAGGTGGACACCGGGCTCGGCGTGATGTATGTGACCATTAATGAAGTGGATGGAGAGCCGTTTGAACTGTTTGTCACCATCGGCAAATCCGGCCACTCCATTACCGCCAAGGCTGAGGCTATCGGGCGGCTGGTGTCGCTGGCGCTGCGCTCCGGCATCAATGTGCGGGAAATTGTCAAGCAAATCAAGGGGATTGGCGGAGAACACCCTGTCTTCCAGAAAAAGGGCCTGCTCTTGTCCATTCCCGATGCTATCGCCTGGGTTTTGGAAAACCGCTATCTCTCCGACCAGGCCCCGGTTTCAGGCGGCACGGCGCTGGGCAAGCAAACCTGCCCGGACTGCGGCAGCGAGCTGGTGTTTCAGGAAGGCTGCCACCTCTGCCCGACCTGCGCCTACTCCAAATGTGGATAAGATTTTCAACCGGACCGGATGCCTGTAAAAAGGACGGGCATCCGGTTCACCAGCTTCACAGCGGGCCTGCTGAAACAGGCCGGAATTCCGACCAGAAAAGGGGGCCTGTTCAACTTGGTGGAACATGCTTATAATCCGTAATCTTTCGCATAACTTTGGCCGCCACTGGACGCTGAAAAATATTTCATTCTCCCTGAACAAAGGCGATTTTCTGTTTCTGTCGGGCCCTTCCGGCGCGGGCAAAACAACTTTGCTCAAACTGCTGTACGCCGCTCTGCCTGTACAGCGGGGGCAGGTGCAGCTGGCCGGTTTCAGTCTTAATTCAATGGATTATTCCAGCGTTCCCATGCTGCGTCGCCAGGTAAGCGTGGTATTTCAGGATTTCAAAATCCTGCCTGACCGCAATGTTTATGAAAATGTGGCTCTGCCTCTGGAAGTAAGGGGGCTGGCCCGCTCAGCCATCGACCGCAGAGTGCAGGCTGTGTGCCGGGGGCTTGGTCTGGAAAACCGCATTAATACCCCCTGCGGCAGTCTCTCAGGGGGGGAGCAGCAGCGGGTGGCCGTGGCCCGGGCCGTGGTGGTCAACCCTCAGGTGCTCCTGGCGGATGAGCCCACCGGCAACCTTGACCCCGACCTGTCACAGCGGCTGATGGATTTGTTTATGCAGTTCCACGCGCACGGCACAACAGTAATTCTAGCTACTCACAGCAGAGAAATTGCTGCACGCAACCCTTCGGCCAAGATGCTCCGCCTGGAAGACGGCATGATCACCTGGGCCAACTGGCCGGATGCAGTCATTTTCAGAAACGCCGATCTCAGCCCGGCCTGGGGCGGGGCGGGACTTCCGGAACACCTGGAAATATAAACGGAGATGTCATGCTCAGGGTTTGGACAAGATTAATTATACAGGGCCTGAGAGATATGCGCCGCAACGCATGGTCGCAGTTCATGGCTCTGGGAGCGGTGACTCTGGTTGTTTTTCTCTCAGGTCTGTTCTTGCTGGTGCTGAATACCCTGGACAATGAACTTTCCAGCAGCCGCGGGGAAGTGGTAATTCAGGTTTACTGGCGACAGGACGTAGAGGTGCGCACTATGCGCGCCCAGTGGGAAGAACTCTCCCATCTGCCGGGACTGGTAAGCTGGAGCACCTACACGCCGGATGATGCTCTCGCGGCCCTTTCAAACCGTCTGGGGCAGAGTGCAGGGGTTGACGTGTCGTTCTTGAGGGGAAAAAGCCCCCTGCCAGGCACGGCTGTGCTCAACTTTCACCCCAGAGAAGATAATGAACAGTGGCTTGATGAAACAGTAAAATATCTGAAGTCAACGTCCGGGGTGGAACGCGTGGTGGCCAACCCCCTGCGGGAAGAACTGGCCAAGGTCTGGAATTCCATCAGCCGCAAGGTCATGCTGCCCTCTGTCTGTCTGCTGGCCGGGGTGCTGGCCCTGGTGGTGGGCAACACCATTCGTCTTACTCTGGTTTCAAGGGCTGCTGAAATTGAAATTTTACAGCTTGTCGGCGCCGAAAACTGGTATATCCGCCTGCCCCTGCTCACCAGCGGTTCAACCCTTGGTCTGCTGGGAGGTCTGATCGGACTAGGCCTGCTCAGCCTGATTTACTGGCAGCTGCATGGCCTTTATCTGCCACCGCTGGTCACCAAACTGCAATTTCTGCCCATATCGCAAATCGTTATGCTTGTGGCAATTCCCGTCCTGATGGGCTTTCTGGGTTCGTATCTGGCCGTGCGCAAACCCTTGATTCACTCTGACCCTGAAGAGCCATAGGCCGCCCGGCACACGATGCTTTTTACTTGCACTCCTCAGTGCAGACCCAGCCTCAAAACAGCCTTCAGCTTAATCGGCTGCCACCGGGCCAGCCGTTGATTTCCCTTCAAACAAAAGAGCACCCCCGGGGGTGCTCTTTTGTTTTCTATGCTCAAACCTCAACAATTCAGAGGGGAGGAAACGGATATCATAATCAACCTTTCAAGGTTGATAAAGTTACTTCACCAGAAGCAGTTTTCAGGCTCTTTCCAGCGGCGTTATCGCCGAGCCGTCAGAGTTTCCGATGTGTCTCAGCTTCCACTCAAAGAGAACTCTAGTAAACCTTGCTGCCGGGAGGAACCGGAGCGCAGGGCGCCAGCAACTCCAGTTCGTTCTCGCCTTTATGGGAAGCAAGCAGCATTCCATGCGACACCAGACCGCGCATTTCACGGGGAGCAAGGTTGGCGACAACACAAACCTGCCTGCCCACCAGTTCATCAGGCGTGAAATATTCTGCAAGCCCGGACAGTATCTGACGCGGTTTTTCTTCCCCCAAATCAATTTCAAGCCGGAAGAGCTTGTCTGCATTGGGGTGTTTTTCGGCAGCCACAATTGTTCCTACGCGCAGGTCAATTTTGGCAAAATCATTATAGCTGACAGTTTCCGGCTCGGCGGAAGCCTGCGCCTCACCGGTCGGAGCCGGCCTTGTCGCATCTGTTTTAGGCTTGGAAGCGCGCGGCTTCAGACTGTTGAACGCGCTTTCTTCCAGACGGGGGAAGAGGTTGCTCCCCTTGGAGAGCTGCTCGCCGGGAATCATCCCGCAGAAATCTTTCGCGAGCTCATTCAGGTTATAGCGCTCAGGGCGAGGGTCTTTATTCAGCTGCTCAAGCATCCGTCCGGCAGACTCCGGCATTACCGGCAGCAACTGCACAGCCACCTTGAACAAGCCGGTAAGCAATGTGTGCATTACGGTGCTCAGACGTTCAGTATTGCTTTCCTTAAATAAAGTCCAGGGCGCGGTTGAGTCTACATACTTATTCATAGCCCGCACCAGCTCCCACAGCGCTTCCAGCGCATAGGAGAATTTGGTCTGCCCGAACAACTCCAGATATCTCTCCTGAGCATCGGCGGCCAAATCAATGATGGCTCTGTCTTCATCCAACAGCTGAGCCGGTTGCGGCACTTTGCCTTCAAAGTATTTTTGATTCATCGCCAGCACTCTGGAAAACAGATTGCCTAGATCATTGGCCAGATCGGCATTATGCCGCACTATCAACGACTCCAGCGAAAACGAAGCATCGGAGCCGAAGTGCATTTCACGCAGCAGATAGTAACGGAAGGAATCCATGCCGCAGATACCCGCAAGCTTCACCGGGTCGATTACATTGCCC
>JAFQMU010000228.1 GCA_017421085.1 Desulfovibrionaceae bacterium
ATTTATGCAAAACTCGGTGTCTCCTCCAGAAAAGAACTGATGATATATATCAAGATGCTCAAGGTAAACCCCAACGCCCTCCCTGAAAAAAGACCGGAAACTTAACTCATCGTCTCCCCACATCCCGACATAGGCGCTCAGACATAAAAACATCTCGCCTGCTGCAAAGGCGGGCTGCCTGACATGCGCACAATGCCGTGGACATGCCGAAAAGGCGGATTGATGCAAAACTCCTGACCTTTGCAATAGTGACGGAAAGACTCTTGCTTTTAGACCAGGTAAGTGAACAGGCTCACTTTCCATTCAGCAATGCCCACCTTAGCTGTCATCATTTATCTTCAATTATGCAGCCTGCGCTTAAGAAATGATTCCAGTCTTTTTTAATTAAACACAGAGTCAAGATGGCGCCTGAGCTGCTCCCGCACCGCTTCCCATTCTGGGGGAAGGGCATCTTTCTCTGCTTGCACATAAATTTGCCGCCCGTTTTTATAATCTATGGCAATGTCCATGAAGCCGTCAGGGGTATGAGGCATATTAATGTCATACTTTGTTCCCATGCCGGCTGCGAGCATTGCCAGGCCGCTTTTTTCAATCGCATCCTGCACCGCAGTCAGAATGGCGGGGGCAGATTTAATATAATCTTCTGAAATCATCTCCTGGGCGGCCATATCATATTCCGAGCGGAAGATAAGAAGGGTTTTATCCGCGTCCAGAAGCATCCCATAGGCGCAGGAAATCAAGCCTGTATTGAATTCTATGGAAAAGCGCTCAATTTCAAAAGCTTCTTCCGGGGGCAGCAGCTGCATGCCCCCCCTCTCTGCCAAAGCCTGACTGAACAGGGACAAGAGCTCATATCCCCATTCGCAGTCGGGGTTTCCGTCAATATTGAACCCAAGGGTTTCGCCCGATGCATAATCGACGTAAAGGTACATAGGAGCGTATTCGCCAGGCAGGCCCTGGGTCACTTTGTCCATACCGTTTAATTTTACCAGACCGTGCCTGTCTACAACTGCCTGTACTTTTTCCAGAGTAATCTTATCCACAACAACCGCATCATTCAGCACGCCCGGCGCCGTGAGAATAAATTCTCCCCCTTCCCCTCTGTGAACTGAAAAGCGGTAATATCTGCCCTGCCCTGAGGGGGTGTATTTATCATACAGGAAAAACCCGGTGTTAATGTCCGTGATTTCTTTTGATGAAATTTGCTTGGGGGCCGGGCTTGAAAGGTCTTTGACGCCGCCGTCAATTTCCGGAGCAGCATTCAATGCAGGACGCATGAGCAACCAGGACAGGCCTGTTGTCAGCATAGCAAACACGATAAACATAAGGTATTTCATAGATACCCTGAATGCCTTATGAACTTATTTCGTTTTCAAGCACCATGCTGGCTTTTCCATCCTCAACCATATGAATCTGGTATGCAGTTTCTTCGGGCATGTGCATTCCGAGAATAATTTCCAAAACTCCGTCTCCATTCAGATCGGCAAACTGATAGATTTTGTACAATATGGGGGGTGTCCAGTCTTTGTCGGCAGGAGCGCTGTCTGCGAGAGCAATAAACTGGCCCAGCGGTATTTCCGCAACTTTTCCATCAACTATTTTACGCAGCAGAATCAATGAATAATCACCTTTGGCGGCGCTGTACGCATTCAACGGCAGAACGACATCATCATCCCACTGAGCCCTGTTTTCTGTACCAGTCAGAATATTCTGGGCGCAGATAACCACTTCATCTGTCCCATCGCCTTCCAGATCCACCCGGTAAAGCTGCATCAGCTGAGGATCGGTATCGGGAAGCCCCTGTGAGGCCAGATATTTTTTTACTATATCTCTG
>JAFQMU010000229.1 GCA_017421085.1 Desulfovibrionaceae bacterium
AATGCGGTGTAGCGCTACATAGGTGGCTACTACTGCCTGGTTCCACTCGTTTTCTCCTTATGAAGAAGTTAAATCTTGCGGCCATAACCCTGTGTATTTTTTAAAAATCCGGGTGACCTAAATAATCTTTCAAGCGGGTATACTCCCAAAGCCGAAGATAGACAAGCATTTTTTACGCCTTTCCCGCTTACATCAGGGGGGCGAAGAGCCGGGCCACCCTGCACATGCCGCGTTCAAGGCGGTTTCGTCCATCCAGCCAGTTTTGGTTCAGTTCAATGCAGTTTTTCATATCCTGCTCAAAAATTGCATGGTGGGCCAAAGCGATTTCTTTATTATAAATGAAGGCGTTAATCTCAAAATTCAGTGAAAAACTTCTGATATCCATATTGGTGGTGCCTATGCTCACCAGCTCGCGGTCGCAGGTAACTGTTTTGGCGTGCAGAAAACCATTGTAGAGGAAAACCCTGACACCATAGCGTAAAACTGTTTCCGCATAGGCCATGTTCACCTGCTGCACCAGAACATTGTCGGTTTTCCTGGGCAGCATCACCCGTACATCCAGCCCGGCCCGGGCGGAAATGCGCAGGGCGTCCACAAAGGCGTCATCGGGAATAAAGTAGGGCGACTGAATCAGCAGGCTTTCTTCCGCGTCATAAATTACCTGCAAAAACCCGCTTTTTATCGGCATTGTTTCAAACTTGTCAGGTCCGCCCGATACAATCTGAATCCCCACATTTCCGCCAGGAAGAGGTTCCGGGAAATAATGCTCCAGATTCTGCGGCTCGGGGTCGGCCTGGTTATCATGCAGCCAGTCCATCCAGAAGCGCTCCTGTAAAAACCACACGGCCGGGCCGGTAATGCGCAGGTGAGTATCACGCCATGGGGAATAGCGGGAATTTTTTCCCAGATATTCATTACCCACGTTCATTCCGCCCACATATCCGATTTTTCCGTCAATTACCGCTATTTTTCTATGATTGCGGTAGTTGATGCGGATGTATGGGCTTAAATTGAACAGCAGACGGTCAAAGGCGCGTACCTGCCCTCCGGCTCTGATCAGCGGCACGAACAACCTGCTAAACCCCATAATTGAGCCAAGCCCGTCGTACATTACCCTTACCCGTATTCCCTGTCTGGCCTTTTCGGCAAGCGCAGCCACAATTTCGCGCCCCAGTTCATCATTTTTAAAAATGTAATAAAACAGATGAATATGATCTTGAGCCCGGCTGATATCATCAAGCAGGCGGTCAAACTTGCTTTGCCCGCTGGTGAAAATTTCCACAGCGTTCTGATCGGTGTAAAGGCTCTGCGCCTCCCCGCGCAAATAGTCAACCACCTTAATGAAGGGGCGGGCATTGGTTGTGTAGTCAGACTGGCTCACCATGAGATACTTTGTGAGTTTGTCGTCATAAAGGCTATCGTTGGCCTTTTTCAGGAGGTAACGCTTTTTGCGCCTGGCGGGGAAACCGCTGCCGAAGGCCACATAGGCAACAACTCCCCCCACCGGCAGAAGAATCAGCACCAGCAGCCAGGCCACTGTTGCAGTGGGGCTTTTACGTTCAAAAAAAATGACGGCAATAACGCAAAACAAATCAATAATCAGAAGCAGAGTAATCAGAAACTGGCTGGTACTCATATTTTTATACTTTCAACATCCTGCTTTATATTGTCCATTAATATTTCACCATGGCTGATGCGGGCGGAAGTCCACCACTTATTTGCAAATGAGCAATAAAATACTGCTGCCGCTGTCTACGGTATGCAGCGCAGGGTAATTTCCGTTATTTCAGACGGAACGCCAACTCTTACCGGAAGCCCGCTCCATAATCCGGTGCCGTTGCTGACATAAAGCTGCATGCTTCCAACCTGATACAGGCCGGAAATAAACCCTTTATTCACCCATTGCGACAATATGCGCAACCCGACAAACTGCCCGCCGTGCGTATGCCCCGACAGTTGCAGATCTACCCCGGCTTCAGAATTTCTCACTGCGCCTGACGGCTGATGCTCCAGAAGAATTACCGGGGCCTCCGCCGGGGCATCAGCAAGGGCCAGGTTCAGATCGGGGCCGGGCAGGCTGAATCTTTCAGCAGCCCGATCGGTGATTCCGGCCAGAACCAGCTTTGCGCCATCCCTGGATATGACTGTATGGGCATTGAGCAGCATTTTCAAATTTAACTCGGGAAATTTGTTCATCCACCCGATATAATCCGAATAATATTCATGATTGCCGTTAACAGCATAAACCCCCAGCGGCGCTGACAACCGGGCCAGGGGGGCAACATCTTCCTGCCTGTCTTTCACCAGACCATCGACTATGTCCCCGCTGATGACAATCAGATCGGGCTTCAACCCGTTGGTTTTGCTTACGACCTGTTCAACCCATTCCCTTTCCAGCAGGCTGCTGGCATGAACATCGGCAAGCAGCGCAATCCGCAAACCGTCCAGCTCTTCAGGCAGCCTGGACAGATAAATTTCCACCCGTCTGACATCGGGAACCTTAACCGCCTGCCATACGCCGATGCCTGATAAAAACAGCGAAGCAAGGCCTATTATATAAAGAAC
>JAFQMU010000230.1 GCA_017421085.1 Desulfovibrionaceae bacterium
CGGCGGGGCCCCTGCAAATTACTTGTATTCTTCAGGGTTGAATTCCTGAATATTGTGCTTGGCCTTGAGTTCTTCCCAGTAGGGATCGGCCTTGAGCAGCTTGTAGCCTTCGTTAATTTTGTTCAGCAGTTCATTGTCTTCCTTGCGGATGGCAACGGCGAAATTGGTAGCTTCGCCATAGGGAGCGAAAATTTTAATCTTGCGCCCCTGAGCAATGGCGTTCATGGCGCTCACGTCATCGGTGCCGATAACCTTTACCCGGCCGTTGATCAGGTCTTCAATAGCCATGGTCTGGTTGTCGTAATACATCAGAGTATAGTTCCAGCCGTTGGGCTCCTTGTTCTTTTCCAGCCACTGAGCTTCGGAGGTGCCGCGCTGAATGCCGAGGTTCATGTTGCCGGTAAAAATCTGTTCCTTGGTGATTTCTGTATCGGGAAGCACAACCAGCACGGGTGAGGAACGGTAATAAGGCTCAGAGAAGTTGACTTCTTTGGAGCGTTCTTCGTTTACGCTCATACCGGAGCAGACCATGTCGATGCGCTTGGTTTTAAGGCTGGGGATAATGGTGTTCCAGTCCATGGGGCGGTGTTCTACTTTAAAGCCCATCTTGTCAGCAATCCAGTTCATGGCATCAACGTCAAAACCGGCGGGGTTTCCGTTATTATCCATGTAAGCGAAGGGGGGGAAGCTTTCATCAATGCCGTTGACGTAAGTTTTTTCCTCGGCGCCGGCGGGGGTTGCGCCAAGCCCCATCACTGCGATGGACAGTGCCAGAGCAATGCCTGCAAACAAAGTTTTTTTGAGCATGTCAGCCTCCTGAGCTGCTAATGGTTTTTCGGGGCATAAAGCCCTGGTTCATCCGGATAATCCGGTTCGGAACCTTGATTATAAACAAAACATCAAACCGGCCTTACCGATTAAATGTTGTTCACACAAGCCTTGGCAAAACTACCCGACGAAATCAGAACCGCAGGCCATCGACGTCGAAGATCCGGGCCGGAGCAGGGCATACTGCCTGTTCCCAAAATGCACCTTACCTGACTATCAGAAAAGTGCACATGGGGGAAGCAGAAAAATGACCGGAACAAAAGTACTTTTAAACTGTTTTGCTCCCGCGGCGGCAGCCCGACCGGAGAAAGAGTCCTTTTTTCGCCCGCCCGAACTCAAGCCGTAACAAAGCGCCCGCCCAACGCTGTTTTTTATAAAACGCGAGGTCAATCTGCAATACGACAGCAATTTAATCACAATGAAAAATATATTGCTTTCCTGAACATATCGCAAAAATTCTTTCCTTCACAAAGCGACCTGATGCTGCTACAACCCCGGAATGATCTCCCCATTCAAGCTTGCCGCCTCAATTCTGTTTATTTTTATACTGTCCGCTCCCGCCGGAGCGGAGTCTGCCGACACCCCGGCGGCAGGATATGCCGCAGTGGGGGCCTATCACAGCCTAGTTATAGACGTGTCGGGCGTTCTCTGGGTTTTCGGGGATAATTCCCAAGGGCAGCTGGGCATCGGCAATGAGCCGGGGGCCATTTTCCCCCGCCCCCTTCTGAACAATGTCCGGTCAGTGGAGGCCGGGCCGTTTGCCGGATTTGTCATTTCCACCGACGGCACCCTTTGGGCATTCGGAAAAAATTCCCGCTGGGAACTGGGGCTGGCATCATACGGAAACCGCCACAGCCCTGCTCCGGTTCTGAGTCGTGCAGCGGCGGTTTCCGCTTCCGCCGGGCACACTCTGGGCCTGGATGAAGACGGAAATATCTGGGCCTGGGGCGACAACCGGGCGGGGCAGCTCGGCATTGGCGCGACAGACGCCCTGAGCTCTCCGCGCAAGGTGCTGGGCGGGGCCTCACAGGCTCTGGCCCGCCCCGGATTTTCTCTGGCTGTAGGCAGGGGCTACACCCTGTGGGGCTGGGGTAATCTGGAGGTGCCCCTGACAGTAGACGGCGGCCGGTCTTATATCGGCTCCGATACAATCTTCGCCACCCCCCAGCCGATATTTTCTCATGTGATGAAAGTGTCTGCGGGCAGCAGGCATTATCTGGCCCTGCGCCAGGACGACAGCCTGTGGAGCTGGGGCGACAACTCCGAAGGTCAGGTGGGCGACGGCAGCCGCGAAACCAGGTTAAGCCCTGTCAAACTGTTGGAAGATATAGTGGAAATTGCCGCAGGCCCCAGGCACAGCCTGGCCCTGGACCGGCAGGGACGGCTGTGGGGCTGGGGCTCAAATCATGCAGGACAGCTGGGTCTGAATAATCCGGACGGTGAAAACGGACAGGCGCTGAGACCCGCAGTCCTTTTAACAGAAGTCGTTCAAATTTTTCCCGCTGATACTTATACGCTTGCCCTGGATAATCAGAATCGGCTCTGGTTTACAGGCCTGCTTGCTCCCCCGGAATTTCCGGAATTCAAAGGCATCCACTCGCCGGTTCCAAAGATAATTCTGGAAGATGCCGCCTTTGCCGCGCCGGGCTCCGGGCACATGCTCTTCATCAAAACCGACGGCTCTCTCTGGGGGCTGGGAAACAATGCATCAGGCCAGCTGGGCCTGCCCGTTCTGGATTTTTTTGACACCCCGGAAAAAATTGTTTTGAAAGAACAGAAACTGGAATTCTCGCCCTAAGCGCAGGCTGAAGCGCATAAACCGGAAATGGCTCGAAATTGCACTCAAAAATCGATAAAACTTGATTTCCTACGCCCAAGCCTGTAATAAGGAGACAGGAGATTCCCGATATGTTAATCCAATGCCCGGAATGCAGTTTTTCCCGTACTCTGGACGAGTCCAAAATCCCCCCCACGGCGCAGGTTGCAACCTGTCCGCGCTGCAAGGCGCGTTTTCGTTTCCGTAATCTGGAGGATAATGCAGACTCAGCAGGCTCAGGCCGGCCGGATTATTATGAGCTGGAGCAGAACGGGCAGGAGGCTGCCGGGCAGAACGACAGCTCCCGAACCATGCCCGGCGGGGAAACCGACCATCCTGTCACCGGGCCCGCGCAGGCTTCAAAACACAGGAACGGCGAGCGGGATTTGTGGGATAATATCGCCTCTCTGGGTGAAAAGTGGAAACAGGACGATGCCCCTCATGCAGCAGGGCAGGGACGCAGCCAGACGGATTCGGAGAGCGCTGAAAATTTTGCTCACACCGGCAGGTCCGGTATGGTACCGTGGGAGCACCCGGAACATTTCGGTCTGTTCGGCGGTTACTTCAAAACGATTGTCAGCGTGCTGATGCGCGGCAAGCTGTTTTTTTCCGCAATGCCTCAAGATGCCCCGGTGGGCAGGGCCCTGGCCTTTTATTTTCTGACTGCCCTGCTCCATTTTCTCATCAGCTTCATGTGGCTCAGGATGTTTACCATGAGCCCGGAAGTTGCCGCCAATCTGGAGCAGCTGAACACAGGCTTAAACCAAATCAGCCTTGCGCAGCTTGTCGGTTTTTTTCTGCTCAACGCCGCACTTACCCTGGCCATGCTGGGGATGTTATTTTCGATTATGTTCAGAATATGCGGGGTAAAATATGCAACCCTGAGGCGCACTGTCCGGGTGCTCTGCTACGCAAGCAGCGGCCTGTTGCTGGTGGTCATTCCCATTATCGGCCCGGTCATGTCCATGCTGTTTGTCGTGTTTTCCAGCCTTAAAGGCTTTATCTGCTTTTATGGCCTCCCCCCGGTCAGGGCTGCTCTTTTGGTTGTTCCGGTATACTTTTTGCTTTTTATGATTATGTTCAGCACGTCCATGTCCGCTATGTGACACTGAGTATGGGCGGCAACACATATGCGCCCCGCAGAGCTGAGACCGGAGGCAAACCGGAAAAAACGGAAATCCACAGCCTGTCGACGTCAAGCTGCGTACAGGTCGGTCGGTTTGCAGACCCTGTTTAAAGTTTGAAACGCCCGAGAACCGTTTCAGGTCAGGTGCATGGGCCGTGAAGCGCTGTTCAGGTCATGCCGCCTCTCAGATGCCGGGAAATGCCGTTATCACTCAGACTGAGGCTGCTTCCGCTTATGTACAATTTTAAAGCCGTGTAAAAGTATGGCTCAGGAGCCCAAATGAACTTTTCCCGAAAAATTATCTGTGCCTGCCTGATCGGGATTATAGCAGCGGCGCTGACCGCATGCGACAGCCCCAGCCGCAGGGCCTCGGTTGACCTTTCCCGCAGCGCCGTGCTGTATAAGCTGGAAGAAGTGGACCGAAGCACTCCGGAAGTATATGTATATCCTACCACTCCGTCTCCATACCCCCCCAATGCTCTGATGCTGCCCTTCCCGGTCACTCAGAGGCTGGGGCCGCAGGAGGCGGAGCCCATAAGCAAAGGCATCTGCCGCATTCTCTGGCAGGCCATGGTTAAGGAAGAAGCCTTCCCCGTGCTGGAGTATGACGAGAGCGTATATATCTACACTTTGAATCAAGCCCTGGCTCTGGCCTATGCCAAAGGCGCGGATATGCTCATCACCGGCAACATCCCCTATCTCATTACCGGCGGAAGCACCGGCATGAACCAGCTGGTGGTGCATATGGAGGTGCATGATGTGCAGACAGGCGAACTGATCTGGTCCATTACCTCATCAGGCGCCCTCGATGCCAAACCATCGCAGGACTATATTTTCTTCCAGCGGAAATCCAAACTGCCGCACGACGCCTTATATGCCGTAGCCATGGCGCTTGGCTCAGATATGGGAAAAGTGCTTTACGACTGGGCCAATGCGGTTGACGAAGACAACAGCCGCAGCCCTGAGCTTGACGGCGGTCCGAAAGGCTGGCGGGAGCCCCCGGCGTTCTGATTTTATCTGCATAATACAGTCTCTTTAAACTGAACTTTGAGCATAACACCGGAACAGCCTGACTCCAGATTGAGCTGTTCCGGTGTTTATAAAAGGCTGTGCGCTTTTTTGACAAGTTTAAGGCGGTATGTATTTCCAGCCACCACACTTGAACTTGCCTCTACTTTCCTGAACCGCTGTTTATATTTTGTGTCCTTTAGCTTTTTAACAATTCCTTCCGTAACCGTTCCCTTTCCTCTTCCACTTTCCTGAAAAACTCAAGAGGCGAAATATTGAGCGCTTCACAAATTGAATAAACGGCGTTTACAGTTGGCCTTTTTTCCCCGCACTCAATCTCCCTCAAATATTTCCTTTCCAAGCAAGAAAAATCAGCTAAAGCCGACTTTGTCATCCTTTTGTCATTCCTGAAGATTTCAATGGCATTGCCAATAGCTTGCGATAAATATGGATATTCTTTCATCCTTATATAGTTACATTAAATCTTGACAACTCTTGGGAACTATAATACTCAATAGTGGTTACTATAGAACTCGCCCGCTCCCAATAAACGCTGAAAACCAAAATAATTTCTGGCAAACTGATGGAGGAATCTATGATTCAAAAGTTGTTCATGATTTGCATTCTTTTTAGCAGTTCAATATCCTTACTGGCCTGTGCAGGCGGCAGCGGAGGCAGCGGAGGCAGTGGAGACGGCCTGTCTTCCAACCTGAAATCAACCTTCACAGTAAGCGAAGTGACAGGAGGCATGGACGAACAAGGAAAACTCGGGGAAAACTACCAAAACTCCAACGATGGAGGCGGCCTGGAAAAGACCCTCGAAACCAGCGGCCTGACCGGTAAGCCAGGAGAGGCGGGAAAAGATATAACAGTTGAGCACGGCAACTCCATCCACGTTAAAATGGACTCTCTTATTGTTGAATTTGAAACCGGCGACAATGGAGACACCGGCATCTACGGAACAGCAGGCACTACGCTATTAGCCGTTGCAGAAAAAGATGTTGACAGCAATGCCCTGTCCATTCTGAGCACAGCAAAAGGCCCCCTTCAAGCTCTTGAGCCAGGCTATTATAAAGACATTAAGCTTGAAGACGAATACTTCACAGGGACTGTTGCCTATGGAAAGCAATTCCTGCAATTGAACGCCGGTCTGGTTGAGCTGGAACATTCATCTTTCGGGGCTTGGGGCGTTGAAACCATGTCTGCCGGAACCTGGAAAACCAGCGGGGGCGCAATACTTGCCGAGCATACTGCCGACACCCCTTATCGGGAAATAGCCTACACCCCTCTCAGCGGAGGAGATACCGCACGCCTGGCGAACCCGTCTAACGGCGCGTTCACCGGAAAAGTCATAGCGATGGCTACCGACTATGGAAGTGGCCCGTCAGGCTCCCCACTACAAAAATTCTTTACCGGCGATGCTTCTCTGACGGTCGCTTCCGCCAGCACAGGAACCCTAGACCTGAGTTTCCCCAATTTTTATAATATTGGATTTAACCTGGAGATTAACGGCAGCGGATTCCAGGCGGTTCAAGGCTCCAGTCCCACTATCACGGGCAACAACAATACATCCGGCATCAACTTACAGGGTACTGTCAGCCCGGCTCAAAACCCGGCTGCTGCCAACTGGGATGACACTTACCTGACCGGAAACTTTTATGGTTCTTCCAGTGCTACAGAAGCCACAGGGCATTTCAACGTAAATACATATAACGGCCATGACGACACCAACCTGAGCGGCTCCTTCGGCGTGAAGCAATAGTATATATGTATATAATGATGCCAGCGCTGCCGTACAGTTTGACGCGTTTTCCGCTGCTCCTGTTTCTTGCTGTTCCGCTTTTGCTTCCAGCCATACAGAACGCCATGGCGGAGGAAGGACAGGTTGGAGTTGAAAAAACTTTGTCCACCGCATACCCGCACGCGGAAACACGGCTCACTGAGCAGGACGTTCTGGCCCTGGCCCGCATTTGTGCGGGCCAGGGCCGCACCGGGGAAGCCGTTGCCCTGTACCGGCTGATTATTGAAAACAGCCGAAAGCGGGAATACCGTGCCGAAGCCGCTTTTCAGCTGGCTGGCATCTTCATGCTTGAAGGGCGCTTTCGGGAGGCCGCCCTTCTGTATCTGGATATACTCAACCATAACCCGAACCTCCCCAGGGTACGGCTGGAGCTGGCCCGCGCATACTTTATGAACAGGGATTATGAAGATGCTCAACTGAACTTCGAGTTGGTCAAGGGCGGCGACATCCCCCCGGAAGTAGAAGCCAAAGTTGATAATTTTCTGACTCAGATTCGGCGTAAAAAAGACTGGACCCTTGACTTTGGGGCCACGCTTGTTCCTGACTCCAACATAAATCAGGCTTCCGGCGGCAAGGAAGAATGTATTTCTTTCGGCAACATGCTGCTCTGCCGGCAGCTTGAAGAAAAACAAAGCGGCATAGGGCTCAGCGTTGGTGGAACATTTAACTACTATGTGCGCTTCAACCGCGCGTTCAGCCTGCATAACACCGTCAGCCTGAATGCGCTTGAGTACCAAAAAAGCGACTTTGACGACTACCAGCTCTTTCTGGCCAGCGGGCCGCGCTATACTTTTGATACCGGCGAAATCAGCTTGCAAGCCACTTTCCGCAAACGCTGGTATGCGGGAGAACAGTATAATGAAGAATACGGCCTGCGCCTGAACACCCAGAAAATAATCGGGCGTTTTATTCTGAACAGCGTGACTTCTTATGCCAAATCCAGCTATGCCGACGCTTATGTGGACAGTTTTTTACACGGCGACATCTGGTACTTTGCTTTTCAACCCCGCTATATTTTGAATGCACAGACATTTATACAGGCCGGACTGGCCTTTCAGCGCGAAACAACCAGGGCGGACGCGTACGGCAGTGACAACTGGCGTTACGCGCTTGGCGTTTACCGTCTTCTCCCTTACGGTTTTTCCCTGTTCGGCGAAGTAAGCCTCACGGAAACAGACTACCATGCCCCGCAATGGTACGTTACCTCAGAGCACCGCATTGACGAAACCACACGCAAAGACAGAACATGGCAAGCATTTTTGCATCTTTCAAACAATATGCTTGAAAAGTATGACATAACCCCAATGCTGCAATACGCTTATATCAAACGCAACTCCAATATATGGAGCCGGGAATATGACAGACACCGGATAAACCTGTCCTTTAACTACAGATTTTGACCGATACTGTTACAGGCCCTTCTGGAAAATGAAGACAGCGCAAACCTTGGACAGCGGTCAAATCATGTCATCTCTCCCCTCCATTCGCGCTATGAAGAGAGTATAATAAAAAATTCTGTTTAACGCCTAAACTATGTAAGGCTTACCGGCTGTCCATCTGCTTTTCATATTGGAGCAATATCTCCAATGTCCTTTGCACAGGCTTTTCAGACTTTGACTATGGGACAGATCGGGTCATGGGCAAGAAAATTCCCGCTGTGTTCATGGGCCCTGGCCCGGCAGCCGCCGCAACGGGAGTGAAGGCGGCAGGAAGCGCATGCGCCGCTGTAGCTGCCGGGGTTGCGCAGCTGTTGAAAAACAGCAGAGGTTCGCCAAATTTCCGACACAGACTGAACCCGCACATCACCGCAATCAAGCTGGAGATATCCACAGGGCTGAACAATGCCGGTGTGGCTGACAAAACAAAAACCGACTCCCCCCAGACACCCCCTGCCCTGACGGCTTCCAGATTCATCTGTCAGGCAGTTATACTGCGGCGCGCAGGTAGGCCTTATTTCCAGCTCGGAAGACCGGGCCTGCTCATAAATCCAGGTAAGAGCCTGTTCATACATCTGAGGAGTTATTTCCCTGACCTCCGCACCCCGTCCTACCGGCACCAGCAGAAAAATATGCCAGGCAGCAGCCCCCAGTTCTCTGCACAAATTGAGAATTGCCGGAAGCTCCCCATAATTGCGATAAGTAATGGTTGTGTTCAGCTGCACCGGAACGCCTGCTCTGACCAGCTGACGAATGCCATTGACTGCCTGCTCAAAACAGCCGGGCGCCCCCCTGAAAGCGTCATGGGCGGCCGGTGAGCCGCCGTCAATGGATACCGAACAGCGGCTGATTTCCACATCTTTGATTTTTTCAATTATTTCGGGGGAAATCAGGGTTCCGTTAACGGACAGAGCGGCCTTGTGCCCGTTTTTCCGCACTGCCCGGATAAGCCCGAACAGGTCGGGACGCAACAACGGCTCGCCCCCAGTGAAGATAATCAAAGGCCGCCCCAATGTCTGAAAACTGTCAGCCAGGGCCAGGGCCTCTTCCCGTTTCAGCTCCAGGGCATAAGGGATATCTTTTGCAGAAGCCCGACAGTGCACACAGGCCAGGTTGCAACGCCGGGTAACCTCCCAAGCGATTACCCGGCATTGCGGAACAGTATTTTGCCCGGCATGCAGAACAGGCGCAGACAGGAAGGCTGGGCCGTCCGAACAGGGGCGCATTATTTTACCAGACCGGTTTCCAGCACATATTCGCTGAAATAGCTGATAATGAGGTCGGCGCCTGCCCGTTTGATACTGGTAAGACTTTCCAGAATCACAGCGTCTTTGTTCAGCCAGCCATTGGCCGCAGCAGCCATCAGCATGGAGTATTCTCCGCTTACCTGGTAACTTGCCAGAGGCTGCAGGATTGACTCACGCACGTCCCGCAGCACATCAAGGTAGGGCATGGCGGGTTTGACCATAAGAATATCTGCGCCTTCCTCCACATCCGACAGGGTTTCGAGCAGGGCTTCCCGCCCGTTTGCCGGGTTCATCTGGTAGCTTTTGCGGTTGCCGAATTTGGGAGCTGACTCGGCCGCTTCCCGGAAAGGCCCGTAAAATGAAGAGGCGAATTTAGTGGAGTAGGACATAATCGGAATATGGCTGAAGCCGTTGGCGTCGAGTGTTACCCTGATTGCCTGCACGGTGCCGTCCATCATAGCGGAAGGGGCGACGATGTCGGCCCCGGCCTGCGCATGCGAAAGGGCGCACCTGCAAAGCAGCTCCAGGGTGGGGTCATTGTCCACATCCTCGCCGTCCAGCAGGCCGCAATGCCCATGCGAAGTATATTCGCACATGCATACATCGGTAATCACGGTAAGGCCCGGAAAATTCTCCTTCAGCATCCGGCAGGCCTGCTGCACTGCCCCTCTGTCTGACCAGCCTTCAGAGCCCTGCTCATCCTTATGGGCGGGAATGCCGAAAAGCAGGCAGGCGCGAAGCCCGTTCCCCACTGCTTTTTCAACCTTAAGCCGCAGCTGCTCTACTGAAAGCTGACTTTGCCCGGGCATGGCTTCAATGGGCTTGCAAAAGCCGGGATCAGGCGTATTTACCACAAAGTAGGGCATAATCAGATCATTTGCAGTCAGGCGGGTTTCCTGCACCAGAGCGCGCAGCGTATCTGTTCTGCGCAGACGGCGGCCTCTGAAAAAAGAAGGGGAGTGGATGTTTTCAGGCATATTATTTCAACCTCATTGCTTCTCTTACACCGAAATCTAGAATCTCGGGGCTCGGCGCCCCGGCCAGTACCAGGTTGTTTATCAGGATATACGGTGCTCCGTCAAATCCGAATTCCTTTGATTCACGGATATCTTCTTCAAGAATACGCAGGGCTTCTTCTCCATGGGCATCGGCTTTAAGACGCTCCATATTCAGCCCTATTTTTCCGGCCAGCTCAGTAATAAACGCTTCTCCGCGGGTCATCAGTTCGCTTCTGCCGTTATACATTCCTTTATATAAGGCCCAGGCTTTCAAATCATTCTGCATGGAAGCGGCAATAAAATACTGGGCCGCAATGCGCGAATGCTGGTGGCTGGCCAGGGGACGGTGCTTAAAAATAAAATGCACCTTGGTTGGATTGCTAAGCAGATATTCTTCAATCACCTGAGAGGCTTTTGCACAGTGAGGACAGCAGAAGTCGGAATAAGCTGCAATCAGCACAGGGGCATTGGGCGCGCCGCGCATGGGCCTGTTTCTGGTTGCAAAAGGTTTTGGAGTTTTTGCATCCTGCTCCCACTGCCTGAGCAGAGCCTTCTTTCTGCGCTCCTGGTTGCCCTGCTGGGCAATAGCCAGCACTTCCTCAGGGTGGGCCCGCAAAACATCCAGAATCAGGTTGGGATCATCATTCAGGGTCTTGACCAGCAGCTTTTTAAACTCAGCCTCAGAAATATTTGCGGCAGATTCAGGAGCGGTGCCTGTCTTTTTATCCGGCGCAGTTTCAGGTTCTTTTTTTCCGGCCCCTGCCTGGGCTATTGTCAGCACAGCTTCGCTTTGATTTCGCAGCAGGTCAAGAATCAGGTCAGGATTTTCAGCGAAGTTGGCGGCAATCAGATTTCTGAACAAACCGCCGCTGCCACCGGCATAAGCCGGGCAAGCAAACAACACAGACAGCAAACAAAATAAAAACAAATTTTTAACATTCCTGATAAGCAAATTCATTGTCACCCTCTAGCCGCAGAGTGCGGCAGCCCGGTTTTAAAATAACGGGTTTTAATAATTATTATAACTGACATATCCTTTTTTTATATCTTAGTAAAACCTGATTTTGCAAGCTGCTGCCGACGCAAAATATAAACTTATTGCCATAAGGGGGCCGCTTTGCTACTACTCAGACTTAAACTGACGTCTGGAATATTCAGACGCATAAAATGTTGCAAACTTAAGGAGAGTTTATGAAATTGCGTTTTCTTGCTGTCTTTCTTATTGCGGCCCTGCTGATGGCCTACGGCTGCGGCAGTGATTCCAACCTTTCCAAAATCAACGGCGCCTGGAAAATAGACATTGAAAAAACAATGGCTTCATCTGAGGAGATTAACGCGCAGCTGGCAGCTGAGCCGCTGGCGGTGGAAATGCTCAAGGCCATACTGGCCGACACTTATATTACAATTGATGCGGAAAAAAACGTATTCGGCGGGAAAATGCTTGGTGCGGAAATACCAGAGACCAAGTTCAGCGTTGTTTCTGAAGAAGGCAATCAGATTAAACTCAAAAGTGAGTCCGGCGATGAAGTCAACATTACCATCATTGATGACAATGCCATATCAATGGATGACCCCAGCGGCATAAAAGTTATTTTTACCCGCAAGGAAGCCTGATTTCCGCAAGGCCCGTCACAGGGCGGACGTGCCTTAACAGCCTATGTGGAGCATGAAAGCCCTGTGAAACAGCCCTTTGATATTTTGTGTAGGCAAACAGCTGGAAATAGTTTTCTGCGAGGCGGTCGTCATTGGTGGGAAACACATCGCAGCGGCGGTGATGAGATGCGGACAGGCCGCATCTTTCGCCCGCCTGCTATTGAAAGGCTGCGCTTTAATATGATTTTAACGAACCAAAGCTGCGCATGATTATGGCATGCTGCAAAATTTCACCGCGTTGCGGGCGGTTTGCTTCAATCTCATCAAACAGATATCAGGCAAACTGGAATATGAAAACCAAATGATTTCACCCGGGCTCGATAACGATTTCCTGATTATAGTTTTCAAAATTTAGATACGTCTGCCCTGAACTTTCTGCCGACTTCCTTTTGATATGCGTCTGTTTCTGAACAACAGATGAACAGTCGCCTTTACCTTTACATGGAAATATTTGCATTTGCTGCTATCCGGAGTATATTTGGCTGCATATACGGCTAACAGAGCTGGATGATTTATGAGAATTACTGCCGGGGACAAACGGGGAAGGAAAGCAAACTATGAACGCTAAAGTGCAATTATGGACAAAGGATTTTATCCTGATTTGCATTGCGCAACTGGCAGTTTCGATCTGCTTTATGTCTACTTCTACCGTTCTGCCCATATTTCTGGAAGAATTCTTAAATATAGGCGGCTTACTTTTGGGGATTGTCGTAGCCTGCTACACGATAACCACAGTAGTATGCAGGCCTTTTGTCGGGTATCTGATAGACCGTCTGGGCAGAAAAATCATCTATCTTCCGTCATATCTGCTCTTTGGTGGTTTATTCTTTTTTTATCCTTTTGCCGGGGCTTTGGCAGGGATGATACTTTTGCGCCTTGCCCACGGCGTATTCTGGGGAGCCAATCTCGCGGCAGCGGGCACTGTGGTGGTAGACATAGTGCCGGTGGAGCGCCGCGGCGAAGGGCTCGGTATTTTCGGGCTTACCGCCTGCATAGGCATGGCTCTGGGCCCGGCCCTCGGCGTATTGATAATTTCAGAATTCGGGTACAGGACCCTGTTTATCGGTTGCGGAATTTTTTTGCTGCTGTTTTTTCTGATAAGCCTTACTGTGCATATCCCTAAAATTCCCTTCACCCAAGGGAAATTTACC
>JAFQMU010000231.1 GCA_017421085.1 Desulfovibrionaceae bacterium
CAGAATCAAACTCTCCAGTTAAAATATCTCTCAGACTCTTCGCCTGATAATAATCAAAACCAGAGCCGCATGGACTTCACGTCCACGCTTAACTCAAATAATCACTAACGTAATCCCGCTCTAAGCTGCAGAGCTTAAAACGTTCCCCAACTCGCTATTTAATTGTCAAAAAACTTCTCAGGGCTGACCGCCCGTTCGACTTGCCTCTTATGCCCTACCTTTCCAAGAAGGTCAACACCTTTTTTAAAAATTTTCCATTTTTCACATCAACAATTTCTCCATGGATTGCCATATGGACATGTCATCAAGAGCCTGGCCTTCAATTATAGCCTGCGCTTGAACATTTTTTCCAGCTCGCCGGCGCCCAGCTTCAGGCCGGTGGGTCTTCCATGCGGGCAGTATCGAGTTGAAGGCGTGGCAATCCAGATTTTTATCAGCTCAGCAGCCTCATCAGCAGTCAGGGGACAGTTTGCTTTTATGGCGGCCTTGCAGGCCATTTGCGCCCACATTTCGTGCAGGGCCCCTTCTCCTCCCTCCAGAACATCGACCACAAGCTCTCTGGCCTGAGCCGGGCCAAGAATGGATGGTATGCCCAGCAGGCGCAATTCGCCTGAGCTCAGCTCTGTTTCATAGCCCAGCTCGCTCAGGAAGGAACAAAGCCGATGGCAGTTTTCCTGTTCGCCTGCATCCACAGTGATTGCCAGAGGACTCGCCAGATACTGCGTCTGCCCCCGCATTGCCCCGGCTTTCAGCCTGGAGTGCAGAATCGCCTCATGCACAGCGTGTTGATCAAGAATAATCAGTTCTTCCCCCAAGCGCACCAGCAGATAGCAAAGCCCGATCTGCCCGAGATATTCAAATTTCTGCGCATCCCCCCCGGCTGGGAAAGAAAACGGAGCTTCAGCCTGCGCGCCCCCGTAAGCGGCATGCAGCTCCTTAAAATAACCGGAGGACGATGCTCTGCCATTGCCCCCAATGCCAGGCGGGGAGGGGGTGAAATCGATACAGACGTCATTGAAGGCCTCATCCTCACCCGAAAAATCTTGAGGGCAAGGCCCAGGAAAAATCAGCTCCGTTCGCTCCGTTGGAGCAGTCCGCTCTTTGAAGACAATTTCGCCCGATTCCGCAGCTCCCCAAAAGCAACTTTTTTCTGAGCCGCTAAAAACCTTTCCACCGCTTCGCTGTTCTGAAATTTTTTCCCCAGACAGGAACTGTGGGTTTTGGATTGCATCAACCTGAGAGCTCAGGCAGGCAGGCGCAACCAGCGGATTGAATTTCGTATTGAACAAATCAGGCTGAGCTTCCAATGAGTTGCCGGGAGTTTCGGGCATGCTGTGCGCCCAAGGCGTGCCTGTCAGCGGATCAAACTTGTCCAGGGCCTGAGCAACCGCACCGCGCACAAGGCTGAAAATCATCCGTTCATCCTGAAAGCGGACTTCTGTTTTGGCCGGATGCACATTTACATCCACCTCATCAGGCGTCAGTTCAAGAAATAAAACAACCTGAGGATACTCGCGCCCCAGCAGCCTGCCCTTGTAAGCTTCCCGCACCGCAGTAATCAGCAGACGGCTCTGCACAGAACGTCCATTTACATAAAACAGCATTCTGTCGCCCTTTGTCTGGGCAGATTTCGGGTCGCCGGCCAGCCCGTGCGCCTGAACTCCCTCACGATTACACGAAAAAGCCTGAAGGTTCTCCGTTACGCCCGCCGGCCAAAGCAGGCCAAGGCGCTCGGCCAGAGTCTGATTTTCGGGGAAATTCAACAGCTCTCTGCCTCCGGAGCGCAGAGTAAAGCCCACATTCAGCCAGGCGAGCGCCAGACGGCTCAATACCTCCTGGCAGCGTTTAAGCTCCGTGGCGGGCGTTTTCAAAAATTTCAGCCTGGCAGGCACATTGGAGAAAAGCTCACGCACTTCCGCAAGTGTGCCGCCTGCCAGTGCAGCTGCGCCCTGCTTCACGGTTTCTCCATATTC
>JAFQMU010000232.1 GCA_017421085.1 Desulfovibrionaceae bacterium
ATGCCGATCAGTATCTGCGCAAACCTGAGCAGTTAGAAAGCGACCTGACCCCTCTGCGGGAGGTGATTGCCCGTGAGAAAAGACCGGTGGCCGTAGCGGTGAATAAAGTAGACCTGTTTCATGACAAAGCCCGCATGCTTCCCCTGCTTGAACATCTGCATGAACTGTGGCCTCATGCAGAAATTTTCCCGGTTTCAGCCCTGCATAAGCAGGGGCTGCCGGAGCTGCTGGCCTTTTTGAAATCAGGCCTTCCGGTTGCCCCGGCCCAGTATCCGACCGAGCAGCTTTCTACCGTGCCACTGAAATTTATGACTGCTGAAATCATTCGTGAAAAGATTTTTCTTTCTTTAAAACAGGAGATTCCCTACTATACAGCAGTTGAAATTGAAAAGTGGGAAGACAAGAGAAGCGGTAAGGACAACTCCCCCCTGACTGTGATTAATGCTGTAATTTATGTGGGGAGGGCCAGCCACAAAGGCATGGTAATCGGAAAATCCGGAAATAAGCTTAAAGAAATCAGCACATCCGCCCGAAAAGATATGGAGGAGCTGCTGGGGCATAAGGTGTTTCTTGAAGTGTGGGTAAAGGTGCGGGAAGGCTGGAGCGAAGACGCAAGCTTCCTGCAGTTTATGACCCAGGCCAGTGATGAGCTGCTGCCTCTGGTGGATAAGCCTTCGTTTAAAATTCCGGCTGATTTTGATCCCGCGGAGCTGGAGGCGTTTGACGGCAGTCTATCAGCGAAATCCGCCGATTTTATTGCTTCTCAGTTTTTCGGGCGCGATGACACAAACGACTCGGATGACTTTGAAGAACTGCCTGAAGATGCTGAAGCAGCTTGGACGGACGAAAGTTCTGGTGATAATCCGGGTAATGGCAAAAACAGGTGATGAGTAAAAATCTTGCGCATCCCCGCCCGGGGGCGGCCGGGGGAGGTTACGCTTTCAAGCGGCGCAAAAAATAAAGGAAGAGGCGGCTTTATGAACTTGGCTGTTCGCCTGCAAGAAGTTCAGGAGCAGGTAATCAACTCCTGCAAAAAAGCGGGGCGCAATCCGGATGAGGTGGCTCTGATTGCCGTGTCAAAAACTCATCCCTATGAGCTGATCAGTGAGGCCATGCGCCTGGGGCAGCTCCGATTTGGCGAAAGCTATATTCAGGAGGCCCTGCCCAAAATTGAGCGCTTCGAAGAGGACAGGGCTTCTGAGCCGGCGCGTGAAGAGCCGGTTGAATGGCATTTTATCGGGCATTTGCAAACCAGAAAGGCCAGAGAGGCGGCCGGGCGTTTCGCGCTGATTCATTCGGTCGATTCTGTCAGACTGGCCCAGGCCTTGCATAAGCGCATGGAACAGATTGCAGAAAATTGCAGCCTGGACAGCGCTCCAGAACCTGCTTCAGTGCGGCAGCCCATTCTCATTCAGGTAAACATCGGGCGGGAAGAGCAGAAGTCAGGCGTGCTGGAAGAACATCTGCCCGCTTTGCTTGAGCAGGCGCTTGAGCTGCCCCGTCTGCATTTGCGCGGCCTTATGTGCATCCCTCCTTTTGACGGGCCGCCTGAAGATGCCCGCCGTTATTTCTCCGCCTTGCGGGAGCTGCGGGACGGCATGGAGCTGCGATTTGGAAAAGGAATTCTGCCCGAACTCTCAATGGGCATGTCACAGGATTTTGAACTGGCAATAGCTGAAGGCGCCACTCTGGTAAGGGTGGGTACAAGCATTTTCGGCAGGCGCAACTACGCTCAGCAGTGAATACAGGTTTAATGTTATGGATTTAGCCACTATAATCGGATTGGTCTGTTCCTTTGCCTTGGTGCTCATGGGGATGTTGATGGGCGAAGGCAGTATGCTGGACAAATTCATGACGTTTGTTGACATTCCTTCTGTGGCCATTGTTCTGGGGGGCACCCTTGGGTGTACCCTCACCAGCACTCCGCTGGCTAATGTGGCCAACCTGGGCAAGATTATGAAAAATGCCTTTTTTGCCAAGCCCATCGACACCAAGATAGTTATTGATCAGTTTATCGATTTCGCAAACCGGGCCCGCCGGGAAGGTATTCTTTCTCTTGAAGGGGCGGTTAACGCCATTGGGGATGATTACCTGCGCAAGGGAATGCAGCTTACCGTGGACGGCATGGAACCCCAGATTATCGAAGAAATTCTCAACGGCGAAATAGACAACCTGGAAAGCCGCCACCAGACAGGCATAGAGCTGGTCAATGCCCTGGCGACCTTTGCTCCTGCCTTGGGGATGATCGGTACAGTTATCGGTCTTGTGGCCATGCTGAAAAACCTGAACGATCCCAGCGCCATCGGGCCGGCCATGGCTGTGGCTCTGATTACCACATTTTACGGGGCAATTCTTGCGAACCTGGTGTTCATCCCCATTTCCAATAAACTGAAAACCCGCAGCGCGGCGGAAGTGCAGCTCAGAGAAATGCAGTTGCAGGGGGTTTTGGCCATTGCCAAAGGTGAAAACCCAAGACTTATTCAGGAAAAGCTCAATTCCTTCCAGCCGCCGAAACAGCGCCAGGCAACATAAACAGGATTGGGAGAATGGCCAGAGAAAAACAAGAGGAATCCAGCGGCGATGTGCCGCCGTGGATGGTCACTTATTCCGACCTGATGACCCTGCTGTTGACCTTTTTCGTGCTCTTGATAAGCATGTCCTACATTGACGAGCGGCGTCTGCGGGATTTTCTCATCACCACCAGAGGTTCGGCCATAGGGCAGGGCATGTTCAACCCGCTGAGCTCGCGCGACAGCCGCTACAGCGTGCAGCCCGGGCCAATGGATCCGGAGGTGGGCAG
>JAFQMU010000233.1 GCA_017421085.1 Desulfovibrionaceae bacterium
TCCTTCCTGCCCCATCAGCTTCGCCTTCACAGCGGCAGTGACCCCGGCGTCATCAATATATGCGCCGACATTACCGCTTTCAGGGCCGATAACTTCAATTTCGTTTTCCACCTCAGTAACCCCGGCAATGTCGCGGGCCCGCCTTACAGCATCATCCATTTCAGTATCAGTTTTTACGGTGCCGCTGAGAAGAACTTCTCCATCATCAAGAATTTCAACCTGTATATTCTCATACTGCCCAAGCGATGATTTTACATCAGCGGCAATCTGGTTTGCATTGCGTTCCACATTGTCGGAAGCTGCAGCAACAGGAGTGGCAAACCCCACTCCCATCAATATGGCTCCAAAAAGAATTTGCTTATATAAAGATTTCATGTTTATATTTCCTCATTTTTCTTAGCGTATTTTTCAATAGCAAATACGCAATTTTATTTTGATGACAATATATATCTATTACACTATATTGATAAATATTCAAGTATCTTTCTCTGAATATTTCGTTTATTTAACGCGCTTCAAATTCCAGGCGCCTCGCTTCTGAACTCTTGCTCTATTAATTGCCCCATGCTAAACTAAAAGGTATTATTTATAATCCGATTTTACGGCGAGCCTCAGGAGATGAGCAATGTATAAAATAAAGTCAGTCTTTCGTTCAATTTGTTTATGCAGTTTTATCCTTGCCATTGCTGGCTGCGGCAACAACAGTGAAGAAAAAACCGTTGCCCAGGCCGTCCCGGTAGTCGTGGCCCCTGTAGAGGAAGCTGAGGTTCCCATTGAAGCCAGTTTCAGCGCCACCCTGGCAGCCAAGGAAACTGTGGAAGTGCGGGCGAAAATCAGCGGCTACATCACTGAAAGACCGTTTAAAGAGGGCGCCGTGGTCCAGGAAGGAGAAGTTCTCTACCGCCTTGACGACCGAGACCTGAAGGCAGCTCTGGATACCGCAAAGGCCAATGCCGCCAAAGCCAAAAGCGTCTGGGAAAACGAAGAGCGCACGGCTCAGCGCTACATCCCTCTGGCTAAAAGCGGGGCCGTAAGCATTCAGGAGCGCGATGTGGTGGTTTCCCGGGCGGAAGAAGCGCTGGCCCAGTATAAGGCCGCGCAGGCCGATGAAGAAAAAGCTCAGGTAAATCTGGGCTACGCCACAATCACAGCCCCAATCAGCGGGTATGTAACCCGTTCCAATGTGGAAGTAGGAAGCTATGTGGCTGCGGGAACCCAGCTTTTAACCACAGTTTATAAAATTGACCCCATTCTGGCCGAATTCTCCATTACTGATAAGGATTATATGAATGCCCTCGCCGCGGCCCATGCTGCCGGGGATAAGCCAAGAGAAGTAACTTTCCGTCTGGAGCTGGGCGATGAACGTTACCCGTATCCATACCCCGGCACGCTGGAAATGGCCGACCCTGTTGTAGGGAGCAACACCAATACCATCGGTGTGCGCGCCCAATTTCCCAACCCCAACAAAAAACTGCGCCCCGGCCTTTATGTAAACGTAATCGGGCAAAGCGGAATCAGACATGCCCTTACCGTGCCGGATGTAGCGGTAATGGACTACGGCGGCGGCAAGGCCGTGTTTACCGTGAATGCCGAAAGCAAACTGGTTGCCGTGCCTGTAGAAATCGGCGGTCTGGTGGGAGAACGCCGAATCATCAACTCAGGTCTGAATAAAGATGACAAAGTTGTAGTTGAAGGCCTGGTTACCGCCCAGCCGGGTATGAAGGTAACAATAGTGGATGCTCCGAATTCTCATTCCGGCGCCACTGAAAACGCAACGGAAAGCGCACAGCCCAGCGCCTCCGAAAGCAGCGCTACCACCACGCCCGATGAGAATGAATAAGCAAGCGCCACAGCGGTCTGGGATTACCGCGTCCATCTCCTGCTGCCTTTTTCAGCAGGAAGGCTGATAACGGCATGGCTGGGCCCTTTACTCTCCGGACTCAGCTTGATTTATGGAAGCGTATTTTTATGCTGCCCCTTTCCTAACCTTGCGTAAGGCGGAACAGCAGGGCGGCATGCAAATGAATAACTGAAAGCAGGTAAATAATGTTCAAATTTTTTATTGAACGGCCAATTCTGGCGGCCAGCCTCTCTACTCTGATTGTAGTGCTCGGTCTGATAAACCTGAAAGATATTCCCCTGGCCAACTATCCGCGGGTGGCCCCGCCCTCGGTAACCGTCAGCGCAAGCTATCCCGGCGCGGACGCCGCCACAGTGTCTGAATCGGTGGCGGCAGTGCTCGAACGCCAGATAAACGGCACGGAAGGGATGATTTACATCCAGTCAAAATGCTTCAACAACGGCCTTCTGAGCATGACTGTGACCTTTGACGTTGACCGGGATGAAGACCTGGCCATGATTGATGTGCAAAACCGGGTGGCCGCAGCCGAGCCCCTGCTGCCCCAGGAGGTGGTGCGTCAGGGAATTACCGTGCGCAAACAATCGCCCGATATGCTGATGTTGCTCAGCATTTATTCCCCTAAGGGAACCATGAGCGATCTGGAGCTTGCCAACTACGCCTCCCGCTTTGTCAAAGACGAGCTCTCACGCATCAACGGCGTGGGCGATACCATGCTGGTGGGAGCAGGCGATTACGGAATGCGCCTGTGGCTTGACCCGGAACGGCTCGCTTACTACAATCTCACTGTTTCTGATGTCAGCAAAGGGGTCAACGACCAGAACCAGCTGGCGCCGGCCGGATCCTTTGGAGCCGCGCCTTCGGAAACCGGGGTGAAGTTTGAACGCACCGGGCAGATTCAGGGGCGCCTCACCACTCCGGAAGAGTTCAGCAATCTGGTTCTGCGCACCAACCCGGACGGGAGCGTGGTGCGCCTTGCCGATGTCACTCCCGGAATTACCAGAACAGATTCGTCGGGCAAACAGTATTTCCAGCCGGGCGTGGAGCTGGGGGCGGAAAGTTACGACAACTTCAGCCGCCTTGACGGGAAGCCGTCGGCCAGCATCATCATCTATCAGCTCCCTTCCGCCAATGCTGTGGACATTTCCGCCCAGGCCAGGGCCATGGTGGAAAAATTCAGAGAAAATGTGCAGCGCAGCGGCCAGGACATAGACTTCTACATCGGCCTCGACATGGCTGAATTTGTCACAAAATCGCTCGCCGAGCTGGTGCATACCCTGTTGGAAGCTCTGGTTCTGGTTTTGATTGTGGTTTACCTGTTCCTGGGATCAGTGCGCTCGTCAATCATCCCGATGATTGCCGTACCTGTTTCGCTGATCGGAGTGTTCGCCTTCTTCCCCATGCTTGGGTTGAACGTGAATAACCTGACTCTGTTTGCGCTGGTTCTGGCTGTGGGCATAGTGGTTGATGACGCCATTGTTGTGGTGGAGGCCGTAGAGGTGCGCCTTGAGCAGGGCCACTCCCCCAGAGAAGCGGCCATCCTGGCCATGAAGGATGTGGGCTTTACTATTGTGGGCATTACCTTTGCCCTGATTTCAGTGTTTTTGCCCATGACAATGCTGGGCGGCCTTACTGGTAAGCTGTACAGCCAGTTTGCCCTCACCCTGGCAATTTCAGTGGGTATCTCGGCCCTGAACTCGCTTACGCTCTCACCGGCTTTGTGCGCTCTGATTCTTAAGCCAAAGCAGGAAGAAAAGCGCCCGTTCATTGCCGTGCGCCTGTTCAACCGTTTTTATTCGGCCCTGTTCAGACGTTATTCCCGCTGGGTTGGCGTCATTACCAGACGAACAATTATTACGGTAATTATTTTCGGCGCTGTTTATGCCGGAGTTGGCGGCCTGCTTCATTTTCTGCCCACCTCGCTGGTGCCGTCCGAAGACCAGCGCGTATTCATGATGAGCATCCAGATGCCCAATGGGGCCAGCCAGTCACGGACGGAAGACCTGTGCATTGAACTGAGCAGAACATTGAAGGAAAATATTCCGGAAATTGAATCCGTGGCCACCATTGGCGGCATGAACGTAGTCACCGGGGCGAGAAGCTCCAGCGTTGCCTCAATGATTGTGCTGCTCACCACCTGGGATGAGCGCACCGGCAAGGGGCAGGACGCCGCAAGCGTCATTGCCAAAGCCCAGCAGCTTGCAAGCAGCCGCTTCCGCGAACCGCTGATTATGGCATTTAACGTGCCCACAATCAGCGGCCTTGGCCTGAGCATGGGCCTGACGCTGGAAGTGGAAAATCAGACTGACGATCAGTCGCCCCAGGCCCTGCAAAAACCCATGAGCGAGCTGATGGTTGCATTCAGCCAGGTTCCCGAGCTTGCCAGCGCCTACTCCGCTTTCAGTATGCAGGGTAAATTTGTGCATCTGGAAGTAGACCGCGAAAAGGCCAAACGGCAGGGAATCTCCTTGTCGGATGTGTTCACGACCATCAATACCCTGCTGGGCGGCGCATATATCAATGATTTTCAGGAATTCGGCCGCACTTATAAAGTTATGATGCAGGCCCGCGACAACTACCGTTCCGACCCCAGCGCCCTGCGCCATTTTGATGTGCGCAATGCACAGGGAGAAATGGTGCCGGTCTCCAGTATTGTGCGGGCAACAGATGTTACCGGTCCGGAATTTCTGACCCGCTACAATCTGTATCCGGCGATTGAGTTCATGGCTTCTCCTGCTCAGGGATACAGCAGCGGCCAGGCAATGACCGCCATGATGGACAAGGCCAGAGAAACTCTGCCCAGCGGCTACGGATTTGAGTGGACAGGCCAGTCTTATCAGGAGCTGCTGGCAGCTGGCCAGACAACGGTGGTGCTGACCCTGGCCTTCATTTGCTGTTTTCTGGTTCTGGCAGCCCTGTATGAAAGCCTTACCTCTCCTGTGATTGTAATGTTTTCCGTAGGCATTGCGGTGTTTGGTGCGCTTTTGGGCCAGCTTATGCGTGGTCTGACCATGGATGTTTTCATGCAGGTGGGCCTGGTTATGCTGATCGGGCTTGCCGCGAAAAACGCCATTCTGATTGTTCAGTACGCCCAGGAACGCCAAAAGGAAGGCCTTGAGCCGTCGGAAGCAGCCGCTATAGCCGGAAAACAGCGCCTGCGCCCCATTCTGATGACTTCATTCGCCTTTATTCTCGGGGTGCTGCCTCTGGTAATTGCCACCGGCGCAGGGGCCAACTCACGCCACTCGCTGGGCACAGGGGTATTCTCCGGAATGATTGCAGCCACCCTGATCGGCGTGTTTGCCATTCCGGGCCTGTACGTCCTGATGCAGAAAATCAAGCAAAAAGTCTTCAGCAGAAAGGAAAAATAAAACAAGAGGAGCGCAATCCGCGCTCCTCTTCCTGTTCATGATTTCAGCCGTGTATCTGCCTTTATTGAAGGCTGCTCACTGCAACTTTACCTCGGTCAACTGATTAATTGTAAATAACCAAATTCTTAAACGCTGAATCTGTTCAAAAAGCAGCTATTCCACGCCAACGACCTCAAACCCGGCTTCTTCAACTACCAGCATCAGAGCCTTGTCTCCAACGAGATCCTGAAGCATGACAGCAGCGTTTCCGGCAGCCAGATCTACCTTTACTTCAGCCACACCCGGCAATGAAAGCAGAGCCTTTTCCACCGCAGCGGCGCAGTTTTCACAGCTCATTCCTTCGATTTTCAATATCTTGTTCATCTTTTTCCCCTTTCCGGTTGGATTATTTGCCCTTCAATCGTTAATCAACACATCTGTTTCAATGAATTGGCCAGTAAGCGGGCAGTTCTCCTGCGGCGTGACCCGTCTAGATGCAGCAGATGCAGATGATAACTGACTGTTTCTGCTTTTATATAACTCCACATTTTCCTTGTTTGCAAGCGATGTTTCCAGAAAACCTCATAGGCAAGTTGTTCGCTTAAGCCGCCTCAAAATGTCGGGGCGCTGTTTTTCAAACTTGATTTGGAAGAATATTGTTTGCGTTTATTTATCTTAAAACTTTCCATTGGGAATCTGCTGAACATGACGACAGTGACACGCGGGTAACTCACCCCGAACGGATTTTGTCATTACCGGCAACTGAATTCTTCAATATATTCCCCTTTAAGATAACCAACCGGAATTATTAACTCTGCATCATGCAGATTGGAGAATAAAAAAGCAGCCTGAATCAGGCTGCTTTTCAGATGCATCGTAAAGCAATAATAATTACTTAACTTCAACGCTGGCGCCGGCTTCCTGGAGCTGCTTCTGAGCTTCAGCGGCTTCTTCCTTGGAAACGCCTTCCTTAATGGGCTGAGGAGCGCCGTCAACCTTATCTTTGGCTTCTTTGAGGCCAAGGCCGGTAAGAGCGCGCACAACCTTAATAACAGCAATTTTATTGTCACCGGCACCGGTGAGAATTACATCGAACTCAGTCTTTTCTTCAGCGGCGGGTGCGGCTTCACCGGCAGCAGCGGCTACGGGCATAGCTGCTACCGGAGCGGCAGCGGATACGCCGAATTTTTCTTCAAGTTCCTTAATGAACTCAGAAAGTTCAAGAACGCTCATATTGGCAATAAATTCAACAACTTGTTCTTTGGTGATATCAGCCATCGGAAATCTCCTTAAAATTTTGCTAGCTTAAATTAAACTGGTTTGCGAAACAACTAGGCAGCCTTCTGTTCTTCAATGGCCTTGAGGCAATTGAGCATGCCGCGGATAATGTTGGCAAACAAACATACAAACTGAGTGGGCACCGCATTCATGGTTCCCAGAGCCTTGGCCAGAAGTTCGGGCTTGCTCGGCAGCTTGGACAATGCGGTAACATCGTCAACTGTCAGAACCCGACCATCCAGATGACCGTGGCGCACGCTGAAGATTTTGCTGGTCTTGGCAAAATCGCTGACCACCTTTGCCACTGTTACCGGGTCTTCAAAGCCGAGGGCGACTGCGCAGTTTTCTTTGAACATATCTGCAATGCCCTCATGCGGGGTGCCTTTGAAAGCAATCCGGGCCAGAGTGTTTTTTACAACGTAAAACTCACCGTTAGCATCACGGATTTTCTTTCTGAGAGTTGTAAGCTCTTCCACCTGCATGCCCTTGAAGTCGGTAACCAGCGAAATGGCGGCAGCCTCAGCGCGGGCCTTCAGCATCTCGATGATTACTGCTTTTTCAGACTTATTCACCAGAGTCTCCTTCAAAGTCTTGTTTTGCACTGTGGAAATAGCAAAGCTAAAGAAAAGTCTCGGCAGGATTTAATATGCACTCAGCATTCATTCTGCTGTCGCATCACCTGCTGTCTTCAACTTGTATTTCCGGGCCTCTGCCAATAACACCGCTCTAAAACAAGGGGCGGTTTAAACTTACATTTGTTTTTGTAAGTTAAACGCCAAGCGCTAGCTTGGCGTTATCATCTGATTTAACTGTCTACGAACTTTTTCAGATCGCTGGGGTCAACTTTGAAGCCCACACCCATAGTGGTGGATACAGCCATGGATTTCATATAGTTACCCTTGGCCGCTGAAGGCTTAAGACGTTGTACAGTCTGGAGCAGAGCTTTGAGATTATCCAGAATTTTTTCGGCGCCAAAGCTCACCTTACCCAGCGGAGCATGGAGCACACCGGCTTTATCCACTTTGAACTCAACACGACCGGCTTTGATTTCACGCACTGCGCCGCCCACATCGAAGGTTACAGTACCGGTTTTTGCGTTGGGCATGAGGCCGCGAGGACCGAGCATACGACCAATCTGACCCACCAAGGCCATAACATCAGGGGTGGCCACAACAGCATCAAAGTCCATCCAGCCGCCTTTAATCTTTTCTACCAGATCTTCAGCGCCCACATAATCAGCGCCTGCTTCTTTGGCCTCAGCTTCTTTTTCACCTTTACAGAACACTGCAACGCGTACAGTTTTTCCCAAACCGTGCGGGAGCGCTACCGCACCACGCACCATTTGATCTGAATGCTTCGGGTCAACGCCCAACACCAGCGCTACATCAACGGTTTCATCAAACTTGGCAAAAGAAGCGTCAATCGAACCTTTTACCGCATCTGCAACACTGCGCAACTGGCTGCGGTTGATTTCCTTCAATACATTCCGATATTTTTTACCATGTCTTGGCATGGTCACCCGTCCTTTTTAGTTAAAGGTCTTCAAATCTCCTGCCAAGCAGCAGCGCCGGGCAGTACAATGGATTATGGACGCTTTACTTAACATCAATGCCCATGCTGCGGGCAGTGCCCATTATGCTCTTGACAGCGGCTTCCATTGAAGCTGCAGTGAGGTCGGGCATCTTAAGCTTTGCAATCTCTTCCACCTGAGCCATGGTAACGGAGCCCACCTTCTTACGGTTCGGCTCGCCGGAACCCTTTTGAATATTGGCTGCCTTAGCGAGTAAAATGGAGGCAGGCGGAGTTTTGGTTATAAATGAAAAAGATCTGTCAGAATAAGCAGTGATGATCACGGGGATAATCATGCCTTTTTCATCTTGAGTTTTGGCGTTGAACGCCTTGCAAAACTCCATGATGTTCAGACCGTGCTGACCAAGAGCCGGGCCCACTGGAGGAGAGGGGTTGGCAGCACCAGCCGGAATTTGCAGTTTGATTTTGGCAATTTCTTTCTTAGCCATTGCAGCTTTCCTTATGAGTTACCAGGCTAACCTAGCCTTTAATTACCTGCACAAAGTCAAGTTCCACCGGGGTTTGGCGCCCAAAAATGGAAACTGATACCCTGAGTTTGCCCTTGTCAAAGTTGACATCTTCAACCACGCCGTTAAATCCGGCGAAGGGCCCGTCAATAACCCGCACTTCATCGCCACGGTCAAAATTGAACTTGGGCCGGGGTTGCTCCTGGCGTGTTTCCATCATGGACAAAATGCGTTCAGCCTCACTGTCCAGCATTGGGGCCGGACGGTTTTTCCCGCCCACAAACCCGGTAACCTTTGGGATTGATTGAACCAGATGCCACGACTGATCAGTCATGACCATGCGAATCATCACATAGCCAGGATAAAATTTGCGGGTGGAAGTGCGCTTTGCGCCCTTTACAAGTTCAACCACCTTTTCAGTGGGAATAATCACGCTTTCGATGGTCCCTTCATCCTGACCTGTGCGCATCATTTCGCGGATAGTCTGCTCTACGCGGTTTTCAAAACCGGAATATGTGTGCAGAATATACCAGCGCGCCTTGGGGGTTGCTTCCAGATCGGTCATAAAAGTTCCGTTACGAAAGTATCAGTTGCATAAGCTTGGTCAGACCAAAATCAACCAGGCCCAAATAAAGACACATCACCGCAACCAAAGCCACTACTGCCACGGTAGTCGCTAGCACTTCTTTTCTGACAGGCCAAACTACCTTTTTCAGCTCCAAGCGGGACTCTCGCAGATACTGCATAAATTCCGCTACTTTACCCGGTTGGGCAGGAGCTGCCTTTTTAGTCTTTGGCGCGGTTTTCACCTGCTCTGGCTTCTGTGACATTTTATAAACAACCCTGGCTGATTTGGCAGGGCAGGAGGGATTCGAACCCCCAGCATCCGGTTTTGGAGACCGGCGCTCTAGCCGTTAGAGCTACTGCCCTGCATGATTACTTATGGACAGCCTCATTTTTTTCCTGCTGCTCCCGCCTTCAGCGGGAGCAGCAGGACGGAGAAAATCAGGCAAATTATAGATTATTCAACACTACTTGCTTTCGCGATGAACAGTATGCTTCCTGTCGAAAGGACAATACTTTTTAATTTCCAAGCGGCCAGTAGTATTTTTCTTGTTTTTAGAAGTAGCGTAGTTGCGCCGCTTGCACTCAGTGCAGGCAAGCAGGATATTAACTCGCATAACTTACTCCAAGATTTCGCTGACTACGCCGGCGCCTACAGTACGACCGCCTTCACGGATAGCGAAACGCAGCCCCTGTTCCATGGCGATGGGATAAATCAGCTCAACATTAAAGGTCGAGTTATCCCCGGGCATAACCATTTCCACACCTTCGGCCAGGGTGATCACACCGGTTACGTCAGTGGTACGGAAATAGAACTGAGGACGATAGCCGGAGAAGAAGGGAGTATGACGACCGCCTTCATCCTTGGACAGAACGTACACTTCACCCTTGAACTTCTTGTGCGGAGTGATGGAACCGGGCTTGGCCAGAACCTGACCGCGCTCAACGTCGTCACGCTTCAGACCGCGCAGCAGAACACCCACGTTGTCGCCGGCCTGACCCTGGTCAAGCAGCTTGCGGAACATTTCAACGCCGGTACAGGTGGTTTTCTGCACAGGACGGATACCTACGATTTCAACTTCTTCGCCAACCTTAATTACGCCGCGCTCAACACGACCGGTAACAACGGTACCGCGACCGGAAATGGAGAATACGTCTTCAATGGGCATAAGGAAGGGCTTGTCGATATCGCGCTGCGGCTCAGGGATGTAGGAATCCAGAGCTTCAAGCAGATTCTTGATGCTTTCAACAGCAGGATCTTCCACGCTGTCGGCTTCCAGAGCTTTGAGGGCGGAGCCGCGAACAATCGGAATCTCATCGCCGGGGTAGCCATAGCTGGAGAGCAGTTCACGCACTTCCATATCTACGAGTTCAAGCAGCTCTTCGTCATCAACCTGGTCAACCTTGTTCAGATACACAACCAGGTTCGGCACGCCAACCTGACGGGCAAGCAGAATGTGCTCGCGGGTCTGGGGCATGGGGCCGTCCGCTGCGGACACCACCA
>JAFQMU010000234.1 GCA_017421085.1 Desulfovibrionaceae bacterium
CAAACGCCGCCTGCAGGCTGGCATCGACATTATGGATGACGCCTTTGTAAATATTCCCCTTGGTCTTCAGCTGGTGCAGCATCTGAACATAATATTCCTGTACCTGATTTTCTTCAGTAATGGCAACCTCTACCTGCTCGCCAGGAAGCACGCTGATGAACATCTTGCGCTTTTTGCCCCTGGACTGCGGCGCTGCTTTGGCTACCGCCCCGGCCTTGCCCCCTTTGCGCCGGGAGGCGGATATCGCCGTATCATCAGGTTCAACTGAGGAGTCATCCTGCTCCTGGTCAGATGCAGAAGGCAGGGGCCCCGAAACGCTGCTTTCATCAGATTCAGCCGGATTATCCCCAGCCCCGGGGAGCGGATCGGCAGAAGCTTCCCCAAAAATTGCAGCAGCATAAGCATCTGAATAGAGCGCATCCTTCGGCTGCCTGATTTTATCCTCAGCAAAGGGGACAGGCGGTTCCGCATAAACAGCGGGGGCAATGTCAGACTCAGCGGTATCCGGCGCATCAACCGCCGCACCCGCTGCATCTGCCGGGGCTTCAGCCTGAACTTCTTCCATTTTTTTCACAGCCACGGGCTCTTCGTCCGGCCAGGCTTCCGGCCAGAGCTCTGCATCCTGATGCAGATCAAACGCCGGATAGAACCCCTTTGCAGTATCGCCATTTTCCGCCTCGCTTTGTTCCGGGCTCACTTCAGGGGGCGTGAAATCTTCACTGGAGGAAGCGTTCTGAAAAATTTCTTCCGCCTGTTCCTGGGCGCTCAGAGCGCCCGTTGACGGCTCATCTGCAGAATTATTTTTGCGGGGCGCATTTTTTTTATTCCCCTGACTTTTTGGCAGGGAAGCCGCTTTCCCCGTTCTTGGACGGGAAACCCGCCTGGAACGAGATTTTTCATCTGGAAATTCTGAAGAGTTTTCAGGCTGTTCAACAGAATCACTGGAGGCTGAACTTACAGCCTGCGCATCATCTACGATGGGCACTAATTCATCGCTGCTCATGATTATCCTTGTGAAATTTTAAAATTCAAGGCGCAAACGCCGATTTGGGCGGCACACACAAACGCATTGACGCGGGAAATGAACAAACCGCCCACCGATCGAAGCAATCAAAGAAACACCATCAGACCGGATAGTCTATAAAACAAAAATTTTAACTGGCCGGTTCAAATCATCGCGGAGCGGAAATCGCCATAAATTTTATTTGCTGTTTGTCCGCCAAACTTTTATACTTTACCCGGCCGCTGGTGAGGGCTTTGCCCAACCGCCTGTTTATACTTAGCTATTTTCACAGATTATGTAAATATATTTGTTATAAGATATAGCCGTCTGCAAAAGCGGGATTTACCGGGCAAATCGGCCCTACAGGCAAAAAATCAACAATACACGGGAGCCGTATGTTAAAATCAGGAGAGCTCGCCATTCTTTTCAACCCGGCGGGCAAGCGTTATCTCAGACAAATTGAGGCCGGGCAGGAAATGCACACCGCCCATGGCAGCATAAGCATGGATCAGGTTCTTGCGGCAGGCTACGGTTCGCTGGTGGAAAGCAGCCAGGGTATGCCTTATAAGATTCTGCGCCCAACGCTCAAAGATTTGCTCAAGGGTGTAAAACGTCAGACCCAGATTATTTATCCCAAAGACATCGCTTATATATGCATGCGCCTGGGGGTGGGAAACGGCACCAGAATAATCGAGGCAGGTTCGGGTTCAGGCAGCCTTACCCTTGCCCTTTCCTGGTTTACCGGAAACAATGGCCATGTATACACCTACGAAGCCCGTGAAGAATTTTATAAACTCTG
>JAFQMU010000235.1 GCA_017421085.1 Desulfovibrionaceae bacterium
ATATGAGGCTGCCCGTCAGGCTTACGCCGATGAGTTTATCACCGCCATGCCCCAGGGATACGCTACCTGCGTGGGTGAGCGGGGGGTGAAAATTTCCGGCGGTCAGAAACAGCGTATAACCATTGCCCGGGCGATTTATAAAAATTCGCCGCTGCTTATTCTCGATGAGGCTACCAGCGCCCTTGATTCAGAATCGGAACGAATAGTGCAGAAAGCTCTGGAAAATCTGATGCAGAACCGCACCAGCATTGTAATTGCTCACCGTCTGTCCACGGTGCTTAACTCCGACCGCATTCTGGTTATGGATGAGGGGCGCATAGTGGCCGAGGGCAGCCACCAGCAACTGCTCAAGACCTCGCCGCTGTATAAAAAGCTGTGCCGTCTGCAATTTATGGAGGCAAGCGAGGCGTTGGAACTGGGGGGAGAGTAAACAGCTTCCGGGCTGCTCGCCCTGTTCTGCAGTCTGATTTACTGTTAAATTACTCCTGAGTGTAGTGGAGGCGATTATTGTAATGTTTGCTGTGCATAGGCGAATGCCGTTGTAAATTCAACTCCCTGCGGTGAAGAAGCCCGAAGTTCTGTATGAAAATACCCCTGCTTTGGACAGCGCCTTTTTTGCGAATTATCTATGAGTTGTGGTGCCGCAGCCTGCGTTACCGGCAAAAGCACCGCAGCCGCCTGGACGATCTGGTCAGTGACGGCGAGCCTGTCTGTCTGGCTCTCTGGCATAATGAGCTTTTCCCGCTCATGCATGTGCGCGCGGCGGGCAGGTTCGGGGCCATTGTCAGCCGGAGCGGCGATGGGGAGCTCTTGGCCAGGGTGCTGGAAAGCATGGGCATAGCCACTGCCCGCGGCTCCAGCTCGCGGGGTGGGGTGCAGGCCCTGGTCAGGGCCGCCCGCCTGATGCGCAAAGAGGGAAGGGTTATCTGCGTGACAGTAGACGGACCGCGCGGCCCCCGGCATGAAGTAAAGGAAGGCGTCATTCATCTGGCCCGGATGAGCCGGGGTAAAATTGTTCCTGTGCGCCTGTTTATGCACAAATATAAACGCTTTGCTTCCTGGGACAGATTTCAGCTTCCTTTGCCTTTTTCTCTGGTAGAGGTAAATTTCGGCCACCCGTTCCAACCATGGAAGGAAAAAGGGGAGGGAGAAGATATTTGTGATGAACGGGAAGAAATCCGCCGGGCAGCTCTGGAGCTCAAAGCTAAACTTGAAGAAATTACGCCGGAAGTTTAAACAGGCCTATGCTTGACTGGTTAATCAAAACATTTTCTCCTAAGGTTGAGAAAACTTTAAGAAAACTCGGAGCAGAGCGGGTTTGTGCGCTCGGCTCGAAGTTTGGCGGCCTGCTCTGGCTGCTGTTGCGTTCACGCCGCCGATACGCCATAGAAGCAGTCTTAAAACATCTTGAGCTGAAGGGGCCGGATGCGGAAAAACAGGCGGCCGACATTGCCCGTCGCAGCTTTCAGCACAACGGACGCTCCTTTGCTGAATTGATTCTTGCACCTGATGTAACCCATCGGTTTATGGAAGAGCGCATCGAAATTGTAAACCCTGAAATATGGGACAGGCTCAAAAACTATCCCGGACCCGGCATTGGAGTTACCGCACATCTGGGCGCCTGGGAAATCCTGTCGGGGATAATGGGCACTGACATTCCCAACAAAGACAGGGCAATTGTTGTGCGCCGTCAGCGCAGCGAAGCCCTTTATTCCCGCATTGAAGCCCTGCGCAGCGCCACAGGAGCCACCATGCTTCCTCATAAAAATGTGGCTCCCAAAGTTTTGCGCCTGCTGAAAAAAAACGGGCTGGTCGCCTGTCTGGTTGACCACAACACCCGTTTGGACGATGCGGTGTTTCTGCCTTTTCTCAATGAGACGGCAGCGGTAAACGTGGGGCCCGCTCTGCTTGCCGTCAGGGCAGGGGCGGCCATCTGGCCCATTTTTCTCATTCAGCGGGAAAACGGCAAATATCAATATTATCTGGAAGAGCCCCTGATTACTTCCGACATGCCCGGCACAAGAGAGGAAAAAATTCTTGCAGCCGCGCAATATTACACACGGGCAGTGGAAAAGTATGTAAAAATGTTCCCCGATCAGTGGATGTGGATGCACAAACGCTGGAAAACCCGGCCACCTGATGAGCTCAAAAGTTAAAATCAGATAAAAGGGCTGGGGGCGTTAATTATTCTGGTTTCCTGCCTGCCGGCGACCTGAAATGCAAAGCGCAGGCCGCAGTCTGGAAGCAGCAGATTTTTGATTAATTTCCAGGGATAAAAAGGGCAGGGCGTTCATATCACCCTGCCCTTTTATCTGC
>JAFQMU010000236.1 GCA_017421085.1 Desulfovibrionaceae bacterium
ATCGAACAGATTGGCCGGTACAAAGACTGAGTCAAATTTCTCAGCCCAGATGCTGCACCGGGTCTGGGAGTCTACCAGAATGGCCCTGATGCGCATGCTGCCGTCCAGTACCTGAATATTGCCGTACAGATAAAAACGCGCCCCGAGCTGTCGGGTCAGCGCAGCCATATCTGCGTTGCCGCTCTGGGCCTCCGGGGAGAAGTTGACGTTGATGACCATAAGATCATGAAAGCGGGTCAGCCCGATAATCAGCTCTTCCACTATCCCGCTGACCAGATGAGTTGCCTGCTGACCGCCCCCGATATTGAGAAAAGGGAATATGGCTATACTGCAAGCCTTTGCCTGAACTGAAGGAAAGGTCGCCTCTGCCGCGCAGCCCTGTTTTTCATCGGCATGAGGCAATGTCTTTGCAACAGACAATTCGTTTGATTCCGCAGCCGCTTCTTTGGGCTGTTCAGTCGCCTCCATTTCAGGGGTGCACCTGAAAATTACGCTGTAATGCCCTTTGGGAACCAGTATTTCAACACCTACAGGTTTGTTGTTACGATAATAATTTTCCAGACGATTGCGCAGCTTCGCGGCCTCAACTCGCACTACAGAATCGCTCTGGGGGTCAAAGTCAGCCGGGCGCCTGAACACCTCCACCCCGATATTGTAGGCTTTGAGTTCGCCCCCCCTGCCCGCCAGGGTTTCTTCTACAAGATAGGTGAGAAAGTCACTGAAACGGCGTGGGGCATAAAAATCACGACTGCCCAGAATTCTGGCCAGCTCCGCCCGCGCAAGCAGCTTCAGCTCCGGGTGTTGCCAGTACAATTCAGCCATGTGACGTCCCTGAAATATGAGCTATCCCTGCCTGAAAATTACAACATAATCCCTGCTTTGAAAAGAGCCCCCATTTAATGCTAACATTTTATTAACACTGTTATCGGGTACATGTTTAAAGAGCATTTTTATACATGCTTCCCCCACAATGGTAACCGCTGTTCCATCCCGTCGCAGCAGCCGTTTCCCGTTTCGGGGCAAGTCTCAGAACAGCAGACCGGCAATGAACGCAGGCTGCACCGCAAATATTTTCGCAGCTGCCGTTATCCATGCCGGCAAGTTAACAGTTTGCCTACTTATAAAAATATTTTTCCACAGGTATCATTAAGTCAGCTCAGGAAGGTTGTCGCGCCTTTGAAAATGAAAAGCTCATAGAAAAAAACGAGTACAGGACAACTTGCAGCGATTTACATAGGCGTAGCCATTTATGCTGGCCACCCATAAAATCAACTGGATTTCCATGAACATTTTCTCGCCCGGCCAAAAACCGTATGCGTTGATGCGAACGAAAAGCCTTTCTGAGAACAGTTTGACAAAATGGGATTTGAGGTGCTACCCATCACTTACGATGCTGTTTTCCGCTTTGGCGGTATGTTGCACTGCACCACTCTGGACGTCTGCCGTGAAGGTGAATGCGAGGATTACTTCCCCAAACAAATTCCCGGCTATTAACAGATAACTGCATCAGCGGCAGGAAACACGACCCTGCCCCACTTAAACAGAGCGGCTGAAAGAGAGGCCCTGGCACAGAAACTGAACCGGGCCCCCTGAATAGTACAATGTGTACCCCTTACATATCCTCTGCCTGCATGCGCCTCCCCGCAGGCAGAGGAAAACCTGGAGTTCTTATGAATGCACTGTCCGGCAATACCCGCAACACAGTTATCGGCTACCTCATGGTATTTGGCGCTGCCCTGGCCTTCAGCATGATAGGCCCAATCGGCCGCTATCCTCTTGCCCAGGGGGTGGAGCCTCTGGAATGCGCCTTCTGGCGCGCCACCTTCGGCGGCATTTTTTTCGGAATACACGGCATTTTAATCGGGGCATGGCGCATTACCCCAAAACAGAGAGCCGTGTTCTCCCTGTTCGGCATTCCCGGTGTGGCCATGCTCTTCTTCAGCTATATGTTTGCAGTGCAGGAAGCAGGCGCCGCCACCACCTCCGTGTTGAACAATACAGCCCCCATCTGGGTGGCTGTATGGTCTTATCTCTTTTTTAAGGAATCCATGGGAGGCAGCAAAATTTTCGCCATCCTGCTTGCCATTGCGGGCGCCAGCATGATTGCCCTTTCAGGGGGCGGCCTGCCCGAAGGGGGCTCGACCATCGGCATTATCTCGGCGGTGGCTTCCGGATTTTTATTTTCCCTCCATTCGGTGATCGGCAAAAAATATCTGAGCGCAAACATCTCGTCAGTTTCACTGTATATGCACATCCTGCCGGTAGGCGCTCTGTGTATCTTCCCATTTGTAGACTTCATGCCCGATAAAAACATGGAAACCTGGATAGCCCTCATCGCTCTGGGGTTGGTATGCAACTGGGGAGCCTATCTCTGCTTCTGCGCCGGTCTGAAGCGTCTGCCCGCCACCCGGGTAGCCGTTTTTGAAACCGCCTGCGAACCGTTTCTGGCGGCAGTGTTCTCCTTCATCTGGTGGGGCGAAGCCTTTACCTTAATCGGCGGGTTTGGGGCTGTGCTGGTAATTGGAGCCGTAGTAATGATTATATCCATTAAAGATAAGCCGCGCCTGCCTGAAAAACAGACTGTGCTTCAACACGAATCTTCAGATGAGCGCCGCTCGGCCTGACGTTTCTTTGGAAACTCCCGTGCATAAAGCCCGCTGGGCTTTATGCACGGCTCAACGCATGCGCCCGACAGCTTTAAAATCGGATAAGCCTGACCACCCGCTGCGCCTCCGCCGCACCTCTTCCTGAAACCGCATTAACAGCTAACTGACCGCATCGCCCGGAAGCCTTAAACAATTTTACTCTGGCGCAAAATCGCTACTGCCGTTCAGATTTCAAGCCGGACGCCTCCAGACAGATGGGGCCGCAGAAATATCTACGGCCCGGCATTTATATGGCTAACTGTAAAGTGTATATATAAACAATGGGAGGCAGGGAAGCATCCCGCACCGCGGTCACTGTGACCTTTCGTCCTGACGGCGGGCAAGCAGCGGGATATCAGGCTTTGCTGCTCCTACTGATTATAAATAAAATATATCAATCAACAAAATCTGTCAATGCATTATTCTGTACAAGTAAATTTATTTCATAAACGGGTTCAATAAAAAATCCCGCCGAAATACAGCGGGATTATAATAAACTTTTCTGATGGCGGGATATGCAGGAATCGAACCTACGGCCTCAGCCTCCGGAGGGCTGCGCTCTATCCAACTGAGCTAATATCCCGCGCGTAACTATTCTTGCTATACTTTGTTTGCAACTTTGTCAAGCGATTGCTGCCAAAGATTAAATTGTTCAGTATGGAATGAGAATAAGCTGCGGCTGAAGTTTCTGCTCACAACCGGCAAGGAGAACAATATGCAAACAACAGTTACCTGGAATGGTCATTCCAACTTTCTGCTCCGTTCGGAAAAAGTAAGTATTCTGATCGACCCGTTTTTCGAACATAACCCGGCTGCGCCCTGCAGCTGGGAAAGCCTGGGAAAGATTGATCTGGTGCTGCTCACCCACGATCACGACGATCATGTGGGACAGGCTGCGGAAATTTGCCGGAGCAGCGGTGCGCAGCTTGGAGCCATTGTCGGCACAGGAGAAAGGATGCTGGCAGCCGGAGTGGCTCAGGAACAGATAATCAACGGCATTGGATTCAACATAGGCGGCACTGTTCATGTGAACGGCGCGGCCGTCACCATGACCGAGGCTTTTCATTCCAGCGAATCAGGCTTTCCGGTTGGCTATATTATAACCATGCCAGGCGGCTTTACTGTATACCACGCAGGCGACACCGGCATTTTTGCCAATATGCAGGTATGGGGAGAACTCTTCCCCATTGATCTTGCCTTGCTGCCCATCGGCGGGGTATACACGATGGATGCCCGCCAGGCGGCGCATGCCTGCCGCCTGCTGGGAGCAAAGCAGGTTATCCCCATGCATTATGCAACTTTTCCCGTGCTTGAGCAAAGCCCGGAAAAGTTTGCGGCAGAGCTGGCAAAGGCCGCCCCGGAATGTCGACCGCTGATTTTAAAGCCGGGCGAAAGCGCAGTGTTCCGCCACTCTGAGCCGTAACGCCTGCTTTTAACCTGAAATGCAAGGAAACAATGGCCTTTTTCAAAAATTAAGGTTAATGAATAATTGCTTTGAGGAGTTAGCAACAGCCGCGCAGGTTCATCAGGATGCAGATACCCCCCGCAGCGGCTGACTTTGAAAATCTTCCATCGGCGCCAGGACGCAACGCCCGAAAAGAAACAGGCGGCGGCGCACGATGGACAAAATAACAGGGAGGATGCCATGAAAATACAATTTCTGGGAGCAGCGCAGACGGTTACCGGCTCTTGCCATATGATTGAGGTAAACGGAAAAAGATTTGCTGTTGACTGCGGAATGCACCAGGGCGGCTCGGCCATTGAAAGCCGCAATGAAAATGTGGAGGCATACCGTCCGGAGGAAGTGGATTTTTTCCTGATTACGCATGCCCATATCGACCACACCGGTCTGCTTCCGATGATGGTCAAACACGGATTCAAAGGGGAAATTTACTGTACTGTCCCCACCGTTGATCTGCTTGAGGTAATGCTTCAGGACAGCGCTCACATTCAGGAAATGGAAGCATCCTTCAAAAATACCAAGAACAGCAGAAAAGGGCTTGAACAGGTGGAGCCGCTCTATACCATGGATGATGCCCTGGCCACGCTTAAACACCTGAGAGGCATGGAGTATGACAGAATGTTCGAGCCCGCCCCCGGCATCAAGGTGGTGTTCAGAGATGCGGGCCATATTCTGGGCTCTTCCTTCCTCGAAATGCAGATTATGGAAGAAGGCAAGGATAAACCCGTGCGCTTCGTATTCTCCGGCGACCTGGGCCGCCCCGACTCATTGCTTATGAGCGATCCGGATATTCCCGGAGAAACAGATTATCTGTTTGTAGAGTCTACCTACGGTAACCGCAATCATAAGGATGAAGGCTCCACCCTGGACGAACTGGCCGAGGCCATCAGCTACAGCTACAGGCACGGCGAAAAAGTAATCATTCCGGCATTTGCCCTTGAGCGCACCCAGGCTATCCTGTACAGCCTGAACCAGCTGCGCAGAGAAGGGCGCCTGCCTGATATCCCGGTATTTCTTGACAGCCCCCTGGCCATTCGCACCACTGAAATTTTCCGTAAATACCCGGACTACCAGGATGAAGAAACCCAGGCCCTGATTGCTGCCGGCGACGACCCCCTTGATCTGCCCAATCTGCGTTATACGCTCAGCACCGCTGAGTCTCAGAACATCAACTCCTATAGCGGCAGCGCCATTGTAATCTCAGCCAGCGGCATGGCCAATGCCGGGCGCATCAGGCATCACCTCAAGCACAACCTGTGGCGCGCCGGAGCAAGCGTTGTCTTCGTAGGCTATCAGGCCATCGGTACGCCGGGACGTAAAATTGTAGACGGCGCCAAAAGCATCCGCATTATGGGCGAAGATATCACCATTAATGCGAAAATCTGGACCATCGGCGGGTTTTCTTCTCATGCCGGACAAAGTGAAATCATGGACTGGGTGGGCGAATTCGTCAAACCCCATACCAAGGTATTTCTGATTCACGGTGAAGAAAAAGCCCAGGAAGACCTCGCCGCCCTGATCAAGCAAAAGTTTGCCGTAGATGTGTTTATTCCCGAATATCTGGAAGAAACAACTCTGGAAGTGGACGGCAAGCTGGTGGTGGAAACTCTCCCGGCGCCGGAAACCGTTCACCGGGTGGACTGGGAGCTTCTGCTTTCCGATACAGAAAGCAAGATGGCTTTGCTGCGCAGGAAGCTCGAAGAAGTTTCCAGGCGTTCCTGGCCGGAGCAGGTCGATGCCCGCGACCGGATTGTGGAACTCAATGGCGAACTGCTTGCCCTGCTTAGTCAGCTGTAGGGAGCAACATTTAGATGAGAATAATTTCCGGAAAGTTTGGAGGACGCACTGTGAGAACCTGCCCTGGCGAAGGCATGCGCCCGGCCACGGGCAGGTTGCGCAGCGCCCTGTTTTCCATGCTTGAGGCGCGTGAAGTGCAGTGGTCCGGTCTGCTGGCGCTTGACTTGTTCGCAGGAAGCGGCAGCCTTGGATTTGAATGC
>JAFQMU010000237.1 GCA_017421085.1 Desulfovibrionaceae bacterium
ACCCTGTTCCCCTGACCATGTGGCATGTCTATGGAAGTCTTGCAGACTCTCCGATGAACGATCTGGTCAACCGCTTCAACAAGACGCTGGGACGTGAAAAAGGCATTATTATTAACGTAACTTCCACCTTTACCACCACGTCTATCAGAGATCCGTTGCTGGCCGCCGCCCGTGAACTGCCCGGAGCGGGCACGCTTCCTGACATGTTCATGGCTTACCCCAGAGACATGCTGGCTGTAGGGCCGGAAAAGCTTATGGACTGGACGGACAAAATAAGCCCGGAGCGTCTGGCTGAATATGTGCCTGCCTTTATTGAAGAGGGGATGCACGAGGGGAAGCTGTTCATACTCCCCATTGCCAAGTCCACCAGCGCCCTTTTTGTAAACGCCACCATCTTTGACAGATTTTCCGCTGAAACGGGCGTAGGCTACGAAGACCTGAGCACCTGGGAAGGAATGTTCAAAGCGGCTGCAGTCTATTATGAATGGTCCGGCGGCAAGGCCTTTTACAAGCATGACGACTGGTGGCACTACTGCATGCTCAGCTCAGCCGCATTTGATGCTGAGCTGTTTCAAGAAGGTAAACTTGATTTTGACAGTTTGCAATTCCAGAGAATATGGAAGATGCTGGCCCGTTCGGCCGTGTTCGGGCATGTCTGCCTGATGAACGGATACGCCACCACAGCCATGATGACCGGCGACACGGTGTGCGGCATAGAGTCAAGCGCATCAATTCTTTATTATAAAGACAGAATGACCTTGCCGGACAACACAACCATGCCGCTGCGCCTGCGCATACTCCCGGTTCCGGAATTCAGGGGAGGCAAGTCGCTGGCAATTCAGAGGGGATCGGGGCTTGCCGTAAGGGCCGGAGATCCAAAAAAATAAGCCGCCGCTGCATTTTTTGCGGAGTGGCTTACCGAAGTGGACGTGAATATTCCCTTTGTCGTTTCAACAGGGTATCTGCCTGTGAAAACGCAGGCGTACAGCCGATTTATAGACAGGAATGATATTCCTGTTCCCGCAGAAGATGAACGGGCCGTTGAACTGTATAAGGCTATCGGCGAAATTTATTCAACGCGCGAATTTTTTATCCCGCCCTATTTTGATGGTTACGGCGAGCTTGAAAAAAAGTTCACCAGCGCTCAGACTGAAATTTTCAAAAGATACAGGCAGGACTGCCTCCTGGGCGAACTGCCAGGAAATTTTGAAGACCAGATGTTCGAAGAGCTGAGGACGGCCATGACCAGGTAACACCATGCTTGATAAGATACGCAATCTACTGCTGGGCAGACTTTTGCATAAAGAAAACAGCGGGAGGAGCATCAGTCTGGGCAGAAGGCTTCAGCTTTATCTCGCTCTGCTGGTGTTTACGCTCCTGGTCTGCATTTCTCTGCTTCTGTTCTTCCTTAATATCTTCCCTCTTCCCAGTGAAAGCATTGCCGAAGAGATGAAGGGAGGGCTTAAAGAGTATAAGCTCAGGGTTTCTTCTTATTTCAGCAGCACCGCCGCCCAGGGCATCCGCCTTTCCGAGCTGATGACGCGGGAAATTGAAAAGACGCTGGTTGCAGAAGGGGTCGGCTTTGAAGAACTTTCCGATAACCCGGAGCTGATTGAGCGTTTGCAGAAAAACACTTACGACATTCTGCACGGCGCTCTGCTTGTGGGCGATTGCAGCGGCGCCTTTGTTGTTTTTGATGCGACAGTCAACACAACCATCCCCCCAGCCGCATATTCCCGCTCCGGAATGTATCTGCGTCTTCTCAACTTCAACACCCCCACCCCGGTCAATCCCGAAATGGTCTGGCTCAGAGGGGTCCCCACGCTGGGAGCAGAACATAATCACTTCTTTCATAACCACTGGGAGCTGGAGTTTTCCCTGCGCAACCTGCCTTTTTATAAAAAACTCAAGGAGTTTGCCTCTCCGCAGTTAACCGACTGCTACCTGTACCCCCCGAAAATGAAACTGCCCGGAACCTGGGAAACCATGATCCTGCTCTGCGTTCCCATGGTCAGCCAGTCCGGCAAGTTTTACGGCATGTGCGGGCTTGAAATCAGCTCAACCTATTTCAAACTGGCCCATATGGCGGGCAATGGAGGCGGGCAGCGATTTACCGGTCTGGTCGCCCGCCGGAAGAATGACTGTCTGCTCCCCACAACCGGCCTTGAAAGCGGCACCTCGTCAGGCTATTTCGCCGGGTTGGATGCCGCCCCCCTGCGGGAGGAGAATATCTCCGGAAAACTCCGCCGCTATACCTCATCCTCACGCTCGTTTGTAGGCTTCGCATGCCCCATCAGGCTTTCTCCTCTTTTTGCAGACGACAGCTGGAACGTGGCCTATCTCATGCCGGAGGAAGACTATGAAAACGCTCTTAATTCCTACATCGGCAAAGCGCTCACCGCCTGCATCATTTTTATGCTGGTGGCCTTCGGAGTCAGCTGGTGGATCAGCCGGCGCTGCATCAGGCCTCTGCTCTACAGCATTGATGCGGTCAAAACAGGGGCGGCCAATCAGACAAATGTTCTGGAAATTGACGACCTGATTCAGTTCTTAAATCAACAGAATGCAGACGACCCCAGCGAACCCGAAGCGGACATGTCGGGATTTTATGCCTTTAAGGAAAATATCTGCAAGCTCAGCCCAGCGGAACGTGCGGTGTTCAATTTATATCTGGAAGATTTCTCGGCCCAGAAAATTGCGGATGTGCTCTACATTTCCATAAATACCGTCAAATCCCACAACAAACGGATTTATGCAAAACTCGGTGTCTCCTCCAGAAAAGAACTGATGATATATATCAAGATGCTCAAGGTAAACCCCAACGCCCTCCCTGAAAAAAGACCGGAAACTTAACTCATCGTCTCCCC